>DATAAL010000457.1:0-2209 GCA_036260145.1 Longimicrobiaceae bacterium
GCCGCGGGCGAGCGGTAGCGGACCCCGATGGCGTCGGGGACGGTGATGGTCCCCCGCACCTCGGCCAGGAGGCGCATCCGCTTGGCGAGCACCCAGGAGGTCATGGAGGCGGTGATCGCCGCGGGGAGGAGGAGGAACATCGCCCCCAGCCCCACCGAGTAGACCAGCCCCGGCCCCCCGATGAAGGCGAAGCCGGAGAGGGTGGCGGACATCGCCGCCAGCGTCAGGGCGAAGAGCCCGATTCCCCCCCCGGCCACGAAGAAGTCGCTGGCGGTGCGGGTGCGGCGGGTGGCCCACGCCCCGATGGCCGCGACGACGGCGAAGTAGACCACCGCCACCGCGACGATGGTGGGCTGGGCGAGCCTCGGCAGCTCGCCGGTCTGCAGCAGGGCGAGCACGGTCATACGGCCTCCACCTCCGCCGGGGCGGGAGCTGCCGGCACCGCAGCCATCCGCCCCTCGTCCTCGCGCGCCTCGCACGCCTCGCGGCGCACCCGCTCCAGGTCCGCCTCGCTCAGCGTCATCTCGTCGAAGGTCAGGGCGTAGGCCAGGGGGAGGAGGAAGAGGGGGAGGAGCCCCACCCCCAGGAGGACGATCGCCGCGCGCAGCGGGAGCCCCAGGAGGAGCGGCGCGTCCGGCTCCTCGGCGGGGAGGAGCATCGCCGCCGCGAAGCCGCCGGCAAGGATCAGCCAGGTCCCGGCGAAGGGGAGCCCCAGCCGCCCGATCCCCCCGCGGCGCGCCGCCCCCAGCGCCATGGACGCGACCATGATGGTGGCGGTGCCCAGCGCCATGGCCCACGCGGCCCACCCCGGCGGGTCGCCGGGGAGGAAGGCGGAGGCGTACGCCCCGCCGATCAGCAGGGTGGCGAGGAGGAGCGCGGCGAGCGCGGTGCGTTTGGCCATGTCGGTCAGGAGTAGAGGGCTTCCATCCGGTCGCGGAACTTGGCCGCGACCACGGGGCGCCGGAGCTTGAGCGTGGGGGTCAGCTCGTCCTCCTCCGGGAGGAGGTCGCGCTCCAGCACGATCCAGCGGCGCACCTGCTCGGGGCGCGCCAGGCCGGCGTTGACGCGGTCCACCGCCTCCTGCACCCGGGCCACGATCTCCGGGTGGCGGACCAGGTCGGGGTAGTCGTGGCCCAGGGCGCGCTCCTGCGCCCACGCCTCCACCACGGGGCGGCGGAGCGCCAGCAGGGCGGTGACGAAGTGGCGCCCCTCGCCGTACAGCATCGCCTGCCCGATCCAGGGGTCCTGCACCAGGCGCAACTCGATGGGCAGCGGGGCGACCTTCTTCCCGTTGGAGAGGGCGATCAGCTCCTTCTTCCGCCCCGTCACCCGCAGGCACCCGTCCGCCCCGATCTCCCCCAGGTCCCCGGTGAGGAGCCACTCCCCGTCCGGGGTGAAGGCGTCCCGGGTCTCCTCCGGGCGGCCGTGGTACCCGGCGAAGGTGAGCGGGCCCCGCCGCACCCACACCTCGCCGTCGTCGGCGATCCGCAGCTCCGTCCCGGGCATCGGGGGGCCGGAGGAGTCCAGGGTGTAGCGCTCCGGGCGGTTGAAGGCCACGCACAGGTGCTCGGTGAGCCCGTACGCTCCCAGCACGGTGAGCCCCAGGGCGTCCAGGTATCCGGCCACCGCTCCGGGGAGCGTGGCCCCGCCGGAGGTGGCCACCCGCACCCGTCCCCCGAACCTCTCGCGCACCCGCTCGAAGAGCGGCGCCCCGGCCTCCCGCCACGCGGCCTCCAGCTCCTCCGGGACCGGCTCTCCCGCCTGCCGGAGGCGGGAGCGGGTCCGTCCCAGCTCCAGGGTACGCGCCCACCGCTCGCGCTCCGCGCCGGAGGCCCGCTCCTCCTCGGCCCGCAGCGCCTCGTACGCCTTCTCGTAGAAGCGCGGGAGCCCGCCGAAGACGGTGGGGCCGAAGGCGCGGGCCGCCTCCCACACCCGGGCGTGGTCCTCCACCAGCCCGGCCTCCATCCCGCACACGATCCGGGTGTACAGCCCGAACACCCGCTCCGCCGCGTGGCAGAAGGTGAGGAAGGAGAGCCCCGTGTCGCCCTCCTCCAGCTCCAGCGCCTCGCGGATGGAGAGCGCCGAGTCCAGCAGGTAGCGGTGGGTGATGCGCGCCCCCTTGGGCTCGCCGGTGGAGCCCGAGGTGTAGATGAGCAGCGCCGCGTCGTCCGGGGCGATGCGCGCCCGCCGGCGCTCCAGCTCCTCCGCC
>DATAAL010000458.1:0-19018 GCA_036260145.1 Longimicrobiaceae bacterium
CCCCGCCTCCCCCAGCGCCCGGTCCAGCCCCGCCGCGGCGGTCGAGGGGATCACCAGCACGTCGAAGTCGTCCAGCGCCGCCCCGGCCAGGTTGCTCACGTCCACCGGGGTGACGGGGTAGCGCAGCCGCTGGTCGAAGGCGTACCAGGCGAAGCCGAAGGAGTTGCCGGAGACCGGGCTCCCCCCCGCCAGCGCCACCCGCGGGGTGCGTACGGGGAAGACGCTGTTGCTCCCCAGGTCCGTCCCCTCCTCCACCGCGGCGGAGGGGAGTGCCGCCACCCGCGCCCCGGAGGCCGCCGCGTGCCGGCGCACCCGCTCGTGCACCCGCGCGTCGTTGGCCGCCACCCGCACCAGGAGCGCCCCGTGGGGGAAGTCGGCCCCGCCCGCGCGGAAGCGGCGCGGGGCGTACCACACCCGCACGCTGTCCGCCAGCAGCCCGGCCAGGAGCCGGTACCCCGCCTCGCTCCCCGCCTCCCAGGCGTACCCGTACCCGGCGGTGGGGAGCGCCGGGGCCGCCGCTGTCGCCGCCGTGTCGGCCGGGGCGAGCGCGCCGGGAAGCGTGCGGAGCGCCCAGGCCCGCACCCGGAAGGTGTAGGGGAGCGCCCAGGCGGTCACGTCGTAGAAGCGGTCCGCCCGACCGGTGCGGCGGCTCTCCAGCTCCTCGGCGATGAAGGACGAGTCAAGCCGCGCCTCCGGCTCAAGGAGCGCGCGAGCCAGCCGCCCCTGCGGCTGCGCCAGGTCCACCACGTACGCCCCGGCCGGGAGGCGCACGGAGCCCGGGCGCGCCGCGCCGTACTCCGTCGCCGTCACCGTGGCCGCCGCGCGCAGGCGATGCACCGCGATCCCGTTGTCCATCAGCCGCCGCGCCAGGGAGTCGGCCCGCCCCTGCGCGTCCGGCTCCCACGCCACCGCGCGCAGCGGAGAGCGCGTCCCCTCCGACACCGCCGAGCGGCGGAACTCCAGGTAGTCGCGCACCCGCTCGCTCCGGCGGCGCGCGGTGGTGAGCAGCGTGGCCCAGGCGGCGGTATAGTGGTGGTGCGCCGCCTCCCGCAGCGTCAGGGTCGTCCCGTCGCTGCGGCGGATGGCCCCGCCGCCGCTGGACGCCTGCTCGTACGTCATCCCCACCGCCCCGTTGAGGATCGGCCAGGAGACCCCGTACCCGGGGTAGAACTCGTCGTACCCCTCGCGCCGGAAGTACGACCACCCCTGCCGGTCGAAGGCCGCGGCGTTGGCCGCGGCGTACACGTCCCACCAGCGCAGGATGCTCTCCGGGACGTTCTTGTTCACCGGCTCCATCGGTGGGGCGAAGAAGTAGGTGGAGTTGGACCCCATCTCGTGCAGGTCCACCGCCACGTGCGGCCACCAGGAGAGGAACGACCGCACTCGCCCTCGCGTCTCCGGGTGGGAGTGGATGAACCAGTCGCGGTTGAGATCGAAGTAGTAGTGGCTGGTGCGCGGCCCCGGCCAGGTCCCGGAGTGGATCATCGCCGCGGGGGAGACGGGGACGTCCAGCGCTCCCCGCATCCTCGTCACGTCCTGGGCGTGCCGCTCGTGCCCGTCCGGGTTCTGCACCGGGTCGATCAGCACCACCGTGCTGTCCAGCACCATCCGCGTCTCCGCGTCCCGCCCCGCGGCGAGCTGGTACAGCAGGGCGATGGCCGCCTCCGTCCCCGACGCCTCCCCGCCGTGCACCGTGTACCCCAGCCAGGCGATGGCCGGGACGCGCGCGGCCGTAGCGGCCAGCTCCGCCGCGGAGGCGGCCCCGGGATCCGCCAGGCGCCGCGCGTCAGCGCGGACCTGCTCGATCCGCCGACCGTTGGCCTCGCCGGTCACCACCGCCATCACCACCTCGCGCCCCTCGAAGGTGTGCGCCACCGTGTCCAGCCGCACCCGGGGGCTGGCGGCGGCCAGCCGCTCCAGGTAGCGCATCAGGAGGGGGTGCGGGGTGAAGCGCTCCCCCACCTCGTAGCCCAGGACGCTGCGCGGGGTGGGAACGGCCGGGTCGTACGCCCCGCCGACGGCGAAGGCGTGCTGCGCGGCGGCGCCCGGGGCGCACGCCAGGAGGAGCGGGACGAGGAGCGCGGTTCGCTTCACGGGAACTCTCCGGATCGGGGGTGGGACACGGCGGGAATGTGGCCGCCGCCGTCCGTTCCCGGCAAGGGGACCGGCGCTTGCCGCCGCCCCCGGCCGCGACGATCTTGCCACGACGGGACGCAGGTACTTCCCCACCGACACTCCGACGGAGCAGCATGGACGGACGGGACCTCGCCATCGACCCGGACATCCGCCGGGCGCACACCCTCCCGGGCCCGGTCTACCACGACCCGGCGTACTTCCGGCTCCAGCAGGAGCGCGTCTTCGCCCGGAGCTGGCAGCTCGTCCCGGGCGGGGAGCGGATGCGGGCGCCCGGGCACCTCCTCCCCTTCACCCTGCTGGAGGGGTGCCTGAACGAGCCGCTGGTGCTGGCCGCCGACGAGGAGGGCACCGTGCGCTGCCTCTCCAACGTGTGCACCCACCGCGGCACCCTGGTGGTGGAGGGGGAGGGACACGCACGCACCCTGCGCTGCCGTTACCACGGGCGGCGCTTCGCCCTGGATGGCCGGTTCCTCTCCATGCCGGAGTTCGAGGGGGTGGAGGGGTTCCCCTCCCCGGCCGACGACCTCCCCTGCGTGGCGCTGGAGGGGTGGGGGCCGCTCCGCTTCTGCAGCCTGGACCCCGCCGTCCCCTTCCACGAGTGGATCGGTCCGGTGCGCGAGCGGGTGGGGTTCCTCCCGCTGGAGGAGTTCGTCTTCGACCCTGGCACCTCGCGCGACTACCTGATCCGCGCCAACTGGGCGCTGTACTGCGACAACTACCTGGAGGAGTTCCACATCCCCTACGTCCACGCCGGGCTCTCGGAGGCGCTGGACTACGGCACCTACCGCACCGAGACCTACGCCTACTGTAGCCTCCAGCTCGGCACCACCCGCTCCGCGGCAGAGGCGTTCCGGCTCCCGTCGGACCATCCGGATGCAGGCACCCTCGTGGCCGCGTACTACTACTGGCTCTTCCCCAACCTGATGCTGAACTTCTACCCCTGGGGGCTGTCCGTGAACGTGGTGCAGCCGTTGGGGCCGGAGCGCACCCGGGTCTCCTTCCTCTCCTACGTGTGGGACGCCTCCCGGCGGGGGGAGGGGGCGGGGGCCGAACTGCACCGGGTGGAGATGGAGGACGAGGAGGTGGTGGAGGCGGTGCAGCGCGGGGTGCGCTCCCGGCTGTACGGGCGCGGTCGGTACTCGCCGCGGCGGGAGGTGGGGACCCACCACTTTCACGGGCTGCTGGCGCGGTTCATGGAGGCGGGAGAGTGAGCGTCGGCGGAGGGGAGAACTGCAGACAATCTCAACCCTCTCCCCTCGTGGGAGAGGGTGGCGCGCAGCGCCGGGTGAGGGGATACGCGGAACAGATCCCCACCTCCTCACCACCTGTTCCTCAACGACATCCGGCAGCGCCATTTGCGCCGGGTCCGCACCCGCGTATGGTATGCTTCGTGCGTTTTGGAGGGCACGCGCGACGGCTCGACGGGACGCTCCCTCGCCTCGCCGCACCTGTACGGAACGCCTGCAGAAGGTGTGAGATGATACATCGTTACGACGACGGCTCCCCGGCTGGCCGCTCCGGCGTCGAGCGCCGGGCCGTGCCCGTGGATCCCGTCTACGCGCGCCGGATCGACTGCAGCGATTCGCCCCGGGAGCGGGAGCGCTTCGGCGGCGGGCGTGGGAGGGGGGCCCCCGACCCGGAAGCGAACGCCGCCCGGTCCAGCAGGCCCGAGACGCAGTGACCGCACCCGCTGAGAGGCCATGAGCCGGATGGATCCCGCCGGGGCCGCCGCCGCGCTGGCCGCGGACCCGGAAGAGCTGCGTATCTCCCGGCTGCGGGCGGTGCGTGGCCCCAACTTCTGGAGGCTCGCGCCCGTCATCGCCTGCGACGTGCGGCTGGGCACCCTCGAGGAGGTCACCTCCGCCGAGATCCCGGAGTTCAACGACCGTCTCCTCACCCTCCTCCCCACCCTGCGCGAGCACCCCTGCTCCCGCGGCGAGAGCGGGGGGTTCGTGGAGCGGCTGCAGGAAGGGACGCACCTCCCGCACATCCTGGAGCACGTCGCCCTGGAGCTGCAGAACCTGGCCGGCTCCGACGTGAGCTTCGGGCGGGTGGTGGAATCGGGCGACGAGGGCGTGTGGTGGCTGATCGTGGCGTACGAGGAGGAGGACGTCGGCCTGCAGAGCGTCCGCGACGCGGTCCGCGTGGTGCGCGGGTGCATCTCCGGCGACCTCCCCGACGTGCAGCGGATCGTCGAGGACCTGCACGACCTGCTGGAGGACGTGCGGCTGGGCCCCTCCACCGCGGCCATCGTGGAGGAGGCGCAGCGCCGCGGGATCCCCGTGCGGCGGCTCAACAGCAGCTCGCTGGTGCAGCTCGGGCTGGGGAAGAACCTGCGCCGCATCCAGGCGGCGATGTCCGACTACACCAGCGCCATCGGGGTGGAGATCGCGCAGGACAAGGACGACACGCGGCGCGTCCTGCGCAACATCGGCCTCCCGGCGCCGGAGGGGGACACCGCCACCACCCTGGAGGGCGCCATCGAGGTGGCGCGGGAGATCGGCTTCCCCGTCCTCCTCAAGCCGCTGGACGCCTCCCACGGGCGGGGGATCTCCGGGCGGCTGGACGACGAGGAGGGGGTCCGGCAGGCATGGCCCATCTCCAGCGCCTACGGGCGGCGGGTGGTGGTGGAGCGCTTCGTCACCGGGCGCGACTACCGGGTGCTGGTGGTGGACGGCAAGGTGGTGGCGGTGGCGGAGCGCGTCCCCGCGCACGTCATCGGCGACGGGCGGCACACCATCCGGGAGCTGATCGACATCGCCAACCGTGACCCGCGCCGGGGGAAGGGGCACACCAAGGTGCTGACCCGGCTCCCCGACGACGCGCGTACCGGGGAGTTCCTGGCCACCTGCGGGCTCTCCATGGAGAGCGTCCCCGCGGCGGGGGAGTTTGTAGCACTTCGTGCTACGGCCAACCTGTCCACCGGCGGGACCTCCATCGACCGCACCGACGAGATCCACCCCGACAACGTGACGGCGTGCGAGATGGCTGCGGGGATCGTGGGGCTGGACATCGCCGGGATCGACGTCCTGTCGCCCGACATCTCCGTCCCCTTCCGCGAGAACGGAGCGGTGATCATCGAGGTCAACGCGGCGCCGGGGCTGCGGATGCACACCCACCCCAGCGAGGGGAAGCCGCGCGACGTGGGCGGGCCGATCATCAACATGCTGTACCCCCCGGGGGTGGAGTACACCATCCCGGTGATCGCCATCACCGGGACCAACGGGAAGACCACCACCACCCGGCTGGTGGCGCACCTCTTCCGGCACACCGGGAAGACGGTGGGGTTCACCACCACCGACGGGGTGTACCTCCAGAACCGCCTGGTGATGGAGGGGGACATGACCGGCCCCTTCTCCGCCAACATCATCCTCAGCAACCCCACGGTGGACGTGGCGGTGCTGGAGACCGCCCGCGGCGGGGTGCTGCGCGCGGGGCTCGGCTTCGACGAGGCCGACGTGGGGGTGGTGCTCAACGTCAGCGCCGACCACCTGGGCCTGCGGGGGATCCACACCCTGGAGCAGCTCGCCGCGGTCAAGGCGGTGATCCCCGCGGTGGTGAAGCGGGAGGGGCACGCCGTGCTCAACGCCGACGACCCGCTGGTGTACGCCATGCGCGAGCGGACCGGGGCCGACATCGTCCTCTTCTCCACCCTCCCCGAGGGGGAGAACGAGCACTTCGAGGACCACCTGGAGCGCGGGGGGATCGGGGCGCGGATCGAGGACGACACCTTCGTGATCCGCCGTGGGAGGCTGCGCATCCCCATCGCCAGCGTGCGCGAGGTCCCGCTGATGCTGGGGGGGGCGGCCCGCTTCCAGCAGCAGAACATCCTGGCGGCCATCGCCACCGCCTACGTGCAGGGGGTGCGCTACGACACCATCCGCGCCGGGCTGCTGACCTTCTTCCCCTCCCCGTCCATGACCCCGGGGCGCCTCAACCTCCTGCGGGTGGGGAACGCGCGGGTGCTGGTGGACTACGCCCACAACCAGGCCGCGCTGGAGGGGCTCCTGGAGCTGGCGCTGAACATCCCCGCCACCCGGCGCATCGGGGTGGTGGCGGTACCGGGCGACCGGCGCGACGAGGACATCCGCGGAGTGGGGAGGATCTCCGCCGGCTTCGACCACGTGATCGTCAAGGAGGACCCCGACCGGCGCGGGCGCGAGGACGGGGAGATCGCATGTCTGGTGGTGGAGGGGCTGCGGGAAGGGGGAATGGCGGACGACCGGATCGAGGTGATCCTGGACGAGCCCGCTGCGGTGGACCGGGCCCTGGCCGAGCTCGGCGACGGGGAGCTGGCCGTGGTCCTGGCCGACGACGTCCCGGGCGTGCTGGCGCAGCTCCACCCGCACTCCAGCGGGTCGGGGACCGTCTGAGGAGATGTCCCGCCCCGATCCCGCCACCGAGATCCGCCTCGTCTCCCTGCGCTCGCTGCGCGGGGCGAACCTGTGGTCGCGCCGTCCGGTCACCCGGATGGACGTGGCCGTGGGCGCGTACGACGAGATCCACTCGGCCGAGGTCCCCGGCTTCACGGAGGCTCTGGTGGCGGCCCTCCCGGGGCTGGTGGAGCACCGCTGCAGCATCGGCGAGCGGGGCGGCTTCATCACGCGCCTGCGCCGCGGCACCTACGCCCCGCACATCGCGGAGCACGTGGGGCTGGAGCTGCAGGCCATGATCGGGCACGACGTGGGGTACGGGAGGGCCCGCGGGGGGGACCGCCCGGGGGAGTACACGGTGGTCTTCGAGCACCTGCACGCGGAGGTGGGGGTGCGCGCGGCGGCGCTGGCGCTGGAGGTCGTGCAGGACGCCTTCGCGGAGAGGCTGGGGGGGATCGACCACGCCCTCACCGAGCTGGAGTCGCTGGCCGGCTCCCCGGACGTCCCCCCGCTCCGCCAGCGGGTCTTCTGCGGGATCACCGGGGGGGGCGACCGGGGCGCGGTGCGCGACGAGATGCTCCGCCGGGGGATCCCCGACGAGGAGCTGATCGTAGACGTGGCCCCCTCGTACCTCCTCAACGCCGGGCTCCCCTACTCCCGCTCGGAGATCGCCATCGTGCTGGACGCGGATCCCCGGGACGTCCCCGATCGCTACCGGGAACCGGAGCTGGCGCAGCGCCTGGTGTCGGTGGTGACGGACGCCGTCCCCCGGGACGGGATCGTGGTGGTGCCCGCCAAGGAATGGGAGGTGCAGGACCTGGCGCGGGACGCGGGGTGCCGGGTGGCGATCTTCGCCACGGACGACGACGTGACGCCCCGCGACGCGCGGGTGGCGCACGCGGTGGGGATGGTGCGGGAGGGGCGGATCGTCTTCGAGTGCTCCGGGAGCACCAGCGACGGCGGCCCCCTCCGCCCCGATGTCCCCGCGGCGCCCCAGGTGGCCGCCGCGCTCGCCATGCTCGCCCTGGAGGAGCTGCAACCGGAGCTGATCCGCGACCATGCTGAGGCAGGCTGACGAGGGAAGGGGGACCGGGGAGCGGGGACCGGAGGACGGGCCGGAGCCCCCCCACCGGCGGCGCACCGACCCGCAGGCGGGGACGCTGGTGCTGATCGGCGGGGCGTGCGACCCGCTCGGGGACGCGCTGGGGAGCTTCGTCGAGCGGTGCGGGGGGCGTGAGGGGGGGAAGATCGTGGGGATCACCACCGCCTCCAGCGACCCCGCGGGCTCCGCGCACAAGTGGAAGGAGGACTTCGCCGCCGCCGGAGCGCACAACGTGGAGATCCCGGTGATCGACCGGCGCGACCAGGCGCAGGACCCGCGGACCGCGGAGATGATCCGCTCGGCGGACGGGATCTTCCTGGGCGGGGGGGACCAGGTGCACCTGATCGCCACCCTGAGCGGCTCGCGGGTGCACCAGGCGCTCCGTGAGGCGTACGCGGACGGGGCCGCGGTGTGCGGGACCAGCGCCGGAGCGGCGGCGCTTACCGAGACCATCCTGGCGGGGGGGGAGCCGGACGAGTACGGCCAGATGCAGAAGCTCCACCAGGGCCCTGGCTTCGGGCTGCTGGGGTTCCGCGCCGTGATCGACACCCACTTCTCCCAGCGCCGCCGCCTGCAGCGGCTGTTCATGGTGATCGCCCAGAACCCGGAGCTGATGGGGCTGGGGATCGACGAGGACACCGCGCTGGTGATCCGGGGACACCTGGGGGAGGTGCGGGGGCGGGGGTCGGTGACCTTCGTGGATGGCCGCGGGGTGCGCTTCGACAACGCCGACGAGTGCATGCAGGGGAAGCCCCTGACGCTCAGCTACCTGCGGGTGGGGATCGTGGGGGCGGGGTATACCTTCAACCTGCGGGAGCGGGAGCTGGAGGTTCTCCTGGAGGCGCGGAAGGGTCGGGAGGAGATGGAGGTGGTACGGGGTGAGGGGGTGGTGGCAGTCTCCGACTGACCCCCCGCGCCTGCATGGCGGGCCCGGATCGACGGGTCCTGGGTCCCGGAGCCTCGGCCACTCTTGCCTCCACGAGTTCCACTCGCCCCGAGGGCGCCGGCACGGCATCCACATATCCGGTCCGCAGCCCCGCTTCGGAGATGCGGAACAGCAGGGTGCGGTGCTTCCTCCCGAACTCCGGCACATCGATCCGGTCCAGGAGACCATCCCCCGCCAGGGGGGGAGGCTTTCATGGATATACTCGCCCGTGGCCTCCTTCACCTCGCCGTGGAGCCTCCAGCCGCGCACCCCCCGCCGGCGCCACCCGCGGTCATTCGCGGCTTCGTCCCGCAGGTAGAGCAGGATCGCGACCTCGGTCGGGGAGAGGGGTCGTTGTTGCGGCATACCGTGGCGCTCCGCCAGGGAGGGTGACCCGGGTGAGGTCACGGTAGGCCTGCCCCTGTTCGGGGTCAATCGTCCGGGGCCGTACCGAGAAAACACTGTCTCTCATGGGGGTATGAGCCCTGCCTCGCCGTACCGCCGTTTTGGCTCCTTCGTGTAAGCCCTGTCCGTGTCCGGGGACCCGCACACAACATCTGGCGCAAAAGGTGAGCCGCGATTAAGCTACCATTCGTGAGCCGATCCCCTCCTTCGCGCATCGAAAATGGACGACTCCAAGAACCCGGCGGGCAACAGCCAGGTGGCGATGGCGAGGGGGATTCGGAAGCGCGGTGCGCCACGGGGGCACAAGCGGTTCTCGACCATCCCACCTCTCCCCCGGGATCCGCGCCCGGAGCTGGCCCTGCTGCAAGACCACGCCGGACCGCTCGGTTTCGTCCTGTGGCGAGCTGTCTCCGATGTTCTACTCTGGTGTGCGTGTCCACCGGAGATCCGCCGCGGCCTGCTGCATCCTCCCACCGAATCTTCCCCGGACACGCTCGCATATGCGGCGCTCGAAGCACCCGAGATCGTGGAACCCCTGCGAGTGCTCCGGTCCGTTTCCGATACACCCGATCTGGCGGAAGCGGGCGTGGTAGCCGAAGCCTGCGCGGAGATCGCGCTGTGGGCGGAGGTGCGTGGGATGATCGAGACCGCGGTTCAGTTCGCAGAGGCGGCAGCACGGGCCGAACCGGATAGCTCCGCCCGCGCATACACGGCGGGGCGGCTGTCCAGGCGAATCGGTGACCACCCGCGTAGCGCCACCTTCTTCCGCAGGGCCATCCGCCTTGCACGGCGCGCTCAGTCGGAGCGGATCAAATACTCCGAAGTGGACTTTGCCAATGCGCACCTCGGCTACGGAAACCTGCTGGTGGATCTCGGCCACTCCAACGCTGCGGAGCCACACTACTGGAAGGTGATCCGAGCCGCCGCTCGTTCAGGGAGGACTTCCCTTGCCGGTGCTGCTCATCACAACCTCCTGATGGTTACCGTTCGCATGGCACGATGGGGAGAGGCTCTGGAGCACGCGAAGCAAGCGGTGAGATATTACAAGAACGGCCATCCTCGCTTCCCACTACTGGCATTCGACGTTGCGTTCATGTGGAGTTGGCGGGGTTACTTCTCCAGCGCCCTGCCGGTGTTCGAGAAGATTCTTCCCTTCGTGGAGCATCAGCGCGAACGGATTCTGGTGCTCGCCAGCCTGGCGCGGAGTGCCGCAGCGGTACGCGATCACATTCGATACGTGCGGGCATCGAACGAAGTGCTACGACTGGCGGCGCAGGACACGGAGATGGCGGCGAGTTCGCTTTACCACGTAGCGGAGGGGGCGCGATCATTCCAGCAGTGGGACCGTGCCGAAGAACTCGCTACCCGCGCCCTGGACATCGCCTGGCAGCGGAGAGACGCGGACATAGTCAAACTGGCTGAACGGCTCCTGATAGCGTTGAAAGCGAACGAACCTGGGGACGTGGACGTAGTCCCCGAGGAAGGGGGCATTGTGGATGCAACCCGCGAGATGATCCTGCGCAGGCTCCAGAAGCAACCCGCCCCGGACGAAAGCTCCAGGGCGGTACGACCCGAGCAGTACCCAACCGACTGACCTCTCGAGGCCAATCAGTGGCCCGATCCCGCCATCCCAATTCCTCGCGCAGTCGCCGTAGTATCGGACGTTACGGTGCTGGCTCCTCCGGAGCCTGCCATTCCCCCGTTGTGGCTGGGACCGTGTAGCGCCCGCACGTCCGGCTCCGTCACGCTCCCGCTGTGACAGGCGGAGACGGACATGACCAGGGTGAGCGCGACGAGCGCGAAGCGAAGTCTGTGCATGGGTTCCTCGCTGTGTGGGAAGAGTAGATGCGCGATTCCCAAGCTACGCAGCACGGAATGCGTCAGCAACGATAGTATGGGACGAATGGGTCATAAACGATTGGACCTGAAACCGGGCTGACCCTGTAGCGACTGACCGTGTTTTCACGACACGGCCCGAAAGAATTGACCGACTGAAGTGGCCCGCCATAGCGTGCCTCGATGCGCATTGTCTCTGTCTCTTACGGAGTGCATCGGATGCCGTCACACCGTCCTCGATCCCCGGTCGAAGTCACGATCCTGTTTTACCTGCGGGACGAAGCAGTTGATGGATGCGGCTGGCGACGGCGGGGGGTACGTGGCTGGAGGCTCTACGGCGAGGTGAAGGAGGCCACGGGCGAATACATCTCCGAACGCCTCCCCCACCTGGCGAGCCGTGGCCTTCTGCATCGAATCGACGTGCCGGAGTTCGGCAGGGAGCGTCCGACCCTGCTGTTCCGCATCTCGGAGGCGGGAGCGCGGAAGGTGGCGGAGTTGGAGGGTCACCCATACACCCCGCTTCCTGTCCCGGAAGCCGACGCGGAGGACCGGGGCAACCTGTTCGTCCCGGCATCCGCCTGGAGTTCGCTGACCGCGCTGCGCAGGCGCGCGGTCGACCGGATCGGTCCCGTTCGCCTCGGCGCACACGGTTGGCTGACGGCGGTTGAGGTGCACCAGGAGACCCGGTTGCGCGGGGAGGACCTCCCGTGGCTGCTCCGGCGGGGGCTGGTCGAGCGGCGCGAGGTGCCCGCGCCCTCCCGCCGGCAGCTATCCCTCACCTGCTACCGCATCTCCGACGCGGGGTTGAGGACCGGATACGTCGATGCCGTTCCGTCCCCCTCGGGACGGGTGGAGTTCGTAGAGGCGCGGGTGGGAGAGGAGCCGGGACCCAGAACCCGGCAGGCGCGGGCCACGCGAGAGCGTCATGGGTCCCGGCGCACGAGCCGGAAAGCGGCGAAACAGTAGGCCGGCGGGGGCGGTCCGGGTCCCTGCTTCTCCTCTGTCCACTTTCCCAGGGTGGGAGCCAGATCGGATGTTCGGCATGGGCGCGGAGAAAGAGCGGCGGGCGCTGGAGCGGGCGCGGCGGGCGGAAGCGGTGCGGCTCCTGCTGCGCCGGGAGCTGCAACACCTTCCGCAACGTCTGCTCGCGCCGCTGGTCGGCATCAACCGCAACTCCCTGCGGAAGTTCCTGGCCCTCAGCGAGCCGGAGCGGGCGACCTGGCAGCGGTTGCAGGAGTGGGCCAGGGACCGGCCCGAGCCGGATACCCCGCTCGGCGCCGTCGCGCTCGCGATCCTCGCATCGGAGTTCCCGGCCCCGCACCGGCTGCGGGCGCGCCGGCATCTCGCGCGCACCCTGGCCCGCCTGTACGTGGAGCTGGACCGGCAGCCCCCTTCCTGGCTGGTGGAAGAGCTGGCGGACGCGAAGGAAGAGCCCCCGGGTCAGGCAGAGTGACCCGGGGGCTCTCACTCACTCGGGCGGGTGGCCGGAGAGGACCAGACTGCAAGCCAGGGATAGCGCGAGGATCCGCTAGCTTGGCCCGGTCCTCGCGTCCCTGGGCGATCAATTCTTACGCCTTAGATTCGACTCCTCTCACTCCGGTTCGGCGTTGCAGTGCTTCGTTTCCGGAATGGCAAAGAAGCCGCACCGTACTTCGACCGAGCGTTACGACTCGTTTTCCGCATGATGCGCGTTCCACCTCTTTGAAGCGGCGGTAGCCCTCGCGCCCGAGCCGCCCGGGCGGCAGGTAACAACTGACCACGGGGAGGGATTCATGCCAGGACCGACGAGCGTCACCACCCAGGCCACCAACCCGCCGCAGAATCCTCCACCCATGACCCTCGGCGTGATCGTGGAGAACGTGGTCAACGGCGACGACCTGGCCGACTGGGAAGTGAGGGAGTTCATCGAGTTCGAGGAAGACGAAACCGATCTCGACGCGTTCAAGCTCCAGGATAACAAGGTATCCGGCTGGCTGGACGCGCAGCTCGGCCCCGACGAGCACCGGATCGACTACCACCTCCTCGGCACCTCCGCCCTGAAGGTCGAGGATATGGCGAAGAACGGGGAGCAGTACCACTGCGTGTTCACCCAGGTGTTCAAGAAGCGCCAGAAAGGACAGGACGAGAGCAGCCGCCTGGACCACTCCGGGTTCAAGATCACCCACACCGTCACCTGGCAGAACAACCAGTGGGAGTACTTCAGCCTCAAGGAAGGGGCGGAGGTGGGGGTGGTCAGCGCGGGGAACGGGTCGGTCCGCAACCCGGCGGCAGGGTGGGCGCGCGTCCCCATCACGGTCTGATCCAGCGTCGGCAGCACCGGGAACCTGCTCAGCCCCGAGCGCGTCGGCGGCAGCGCGTCGAGGTTGTAGAAGTAGAACAGCGGGTTCGGGCTGTTGCGATATCAGCATTCAGCACCGGCTGGCGTACGTTTGGGAAATCCCGCGTGCGCCCCGTAGTCCGAATCGGCGCAGAAGCATCTGTGCAGAGCCGCGGGCCCGCTACGCGAGGCCACGGATTCGGCGGGTGATTCAGACACCTGCCGATGCACCGCCGCCCATCGGGGTAACGGTCCGCTTACAAACCTACAACGACCCGCTGATGCCCACCATCGACGGAGGATGGACGCAGCCGGGGTTGTGGTACGTGGTCGCTCTGATGCAGCAAGGCTCTCAGCCTGTAGCCTACTCTGGCCCGTACCACTCCGAGGCGGAGGCGAGGACGGTGATGGCATCGGTCCCGATTCAGCCAGTAGGTGAAATCGCTCCGCAGAGGTTCGCAAACTCAGCCTAGCCACACAAGTGGGGACTCCCTCCCACCCTCCGAGGAAGCCTCGGGCCGGCCAGCCCTCCTGCATGACACAGTAGATTCGTTCTTCCTACCGCAGGTAAGCGCTCCTCACCTATAAGTCTCGCATTGACACGACCGCTGCCTAATCCTCTATTCAAAGAGGAATCCCAATCCACCGTCCGTCCTATCACAATGCGAGGCTTCAAGGATGATCGACATTGAATGGGCGCTAGCCTACGACGGAGCTGATTGGGAAGATGAAATCTGCTTACTCCTCCAATGCCGCCACGGGGCTAACAACGTCCAGCGCGTTCCCGCGACAGATCGGGGCGATCTTGGACTTGATGCGTTCTGCCTGACTGATGGAGCCGTCTACCAGTGTTTTGCACCGCAGCGAGCCTTGTCGCTCGCTGAACGCCTTAAGCGCCATCGCAAGAAGATGAGTGAGGACGTTCAGAAATTCATCGACAATGCTGACCGAATCTCAAAGCTGCTTGGTAACCTGAAAGTTCCGCGTTGGATCTTCGTCGTTCCCCTTGCTGACAGCAAAGAGCTTCTACTCCACGCAGCATGCCTATCGGAGTTAGTCCGTGCGGCGAAGCTCCCGTTTGTGAGCCCGGATTTTCAAATTCAGGTGCAGGACGCCCACGACTTTGAGGCGGAGCGGCGTGAGGCGTTACGACGTGGCATTCAAGAGCTTTCAATCAAACCGGATGAGGCGGATCTAGCTCAGGCAGAGGAATGGGCTAACGAGAATATGCGCCTTGCTCGCAACATGGAAGTAAAGCTTCAGGCAGTCCACCCCGGCGAGGATGCAGGTTATATCAGTGAGCGGACGCATGCTCTCATCCAAGCGTACATTGAGGGCCAGAACGTTCTCACGATCCTAAATGTCCAGCATCCTGAGATTTGGGAACAGGTTCAATCTGAGATCCAGCGGACAGAGCGGCGCTTGGTTCGGCTCGGAAAAGACGGGTCGGCAGCCGCTTCACTCGTACTAAGGCGCGAACTCAACGAATTGGCGACAAAACTCACACGGGGTACGGTTCTCCTCTCGGAAAGCACCGCTGATGACATTTCTATGGGAACGGTGGCTGACTGGCTGATGCGTTGTCCCCTCGATTTTCCGAGGAGCGCATGAAGGCGTCAACTGCGGTAGCAGAGCTACTTCAGCATCCAGCGACCTTCCGCTCGCGACCAGCGCCG
Source organism: Longimicrobiaceae bacterium (assembly GCA_036260145.1). Lineage (GTDB taxonomy): Bacteria > Gemmatimonadota > Gemmatimonadetes > Longimicrobiales > Longimicrobiaceae > JAFAYN01. The sequence continues at coordinate 14,771 of DATAAL010000458.1, forward strand.
GTGCCGGGTGACTCTCGCCTTGGTTGGAGACTGTCAACTTGCTTGCTCATCCTTGCGAATAGTAGGGGGAAGAAGTCCAGCCTTAAGAAGATGCACTTCATTGGTCATGCTCTGAGAACCCCGGATAGTCGTGAACGCGCCGCTGCGGTTCTTGCCGGGACAGCCCCATCGGGCACTTACATCGTCCGCGTCGAGCCGGGGGTAAGTCGCGCGCTCGATTTCGGGAGCGGTGCAGGCTTACTTTCACAGGAGAAAGGCCGGTTCTTCCGGCTTACTGACGAAGGGCTGAGGGTCGCGCGTGCCATACAGGAGGATACGGAACTACTTCGGGAGGAAAAGGCGTTCTTAAACGCCGTACGGACGCTGGCCACAGAACAACGTATCCGCGACCTGCTTGCCAGAGGAGGGGACCTTGCCCTTTAAGATCCGCCGCTTGGAGTTGCGAGCATCCACAACGGCGGGACTCTACGGTGCGGATGTTGAGTTCACATCCGGGCTGTTCATCATCTCCGCAGGTAACACGTCCGGCAAGTCTACTTTGTTGCAGGCGATCATCTACGCTTTGGGTCTTGAGCGTATGCTGAGCGCTAGGCGGCACATACCGCTTGCCTACGCGATGCGTACTCGATTGAAAATCGACCGTGACTCCTCTGAGGAAGAGGAGTTGGATGTGATCCATTCCCATGTTGCGTTGGAGATAGAAAATGGGCGCGGTGAGATTCTGACGATACAGCGTCCTGTTACTGCGGAGGAGGATACTAGGCTCATCTCTACTTGGAGTGGTCCGAAGCTATCACGACCAAATGGTGCCTACCAGCAACGGGACTTCTTCGCTCTAGATCCCGGCTCAGCCTCAAGGGAGGCTGGCTTCAACCACATGCTGGCGAAGTTTATCGGGTGGGATCTGCCAAGAGTAACCCGGTTCGACGGGGGGGAAATCCCGTTGTACATGGAAGCTATTTTTCCCTTGCTGTTTGTTGAGCAGAAGGCGGGATGGAATGCAATTCCAGCTAACTTCCCTACTTATCTGCAAATTCGCGATATGGGGAAGCGGGCAGTTGAGTTCTTACTTGGCTTCGAAGCGCACAGCGTCGAGCTTCAGCGACAGCGTTTGCGGTTGGAGATCCAAAGTATTCGCAATCAGTGGACCAGCCTTCGAGAGCAATTAGCCCGGGTTGCATCCGCGGTCAATGGGCGCGTGAGTGGAGTCCCACCGACACCCGATCCTCAGCTCGAACTCGCGTTTGAGCCACCAATCACGGTAGCGACAAATGGGAAGTGGCTATCACTGGACGACTTACGTGACACGCTGAGTTCACGTATAACGTTTCTTCGTGGCCAAGAGATTCCTCCCACAGAGCGGGCAAGCCCCGCGATGGCAGCGGAGCTTGAGAGCGCCAATAGGCGTCTCCAGGAACTCACTGGAACACAGTCCCAACTGTTCCGTGAGGTTACCATCGAACATGCGCAGCAAAACGCCACGCGGCAGCGAATCGATGCATTGGTAGAAGACTTGGCGAAGAATGTAGATGCCCGTAAGCTGGCTACCCTTGGCTCGAAGATTCAGGTCACGTTCTCTCCCACAGAGTGCCCTACCTGCCACCAGTCGGTTAGTGATGTTCTGCTGCCGCAAGATGTTGCGGATAATGCGATGACGATAGACGACAACATCTCGTTTATTCGCGAGCAGTTGGACATGCTCACAAAGGTTCTGGAAGCGACTGGCAGCTCCCTTAACCAAAAGGAGAAGCTACTTCTCAGTGTCAATGCGGAAATAGCTCCGCTCCGAGCACGGATTCGCACGCTGAAGCAGAGCCTGATTGCACCATCCGGGGCTCCTTCCGCCGCTGTTATCGAGGAGCGTGTGACGCTGGAGACGCAGTTCCGTACAATTCGTCAGGTAGAGGCTGAGGTCACCGAGATCCTAGATCAACTCCGACTTCTTGCTGAGCGGTATCCTGAGCTCGTTGCGAGGGAGGCCAAGCTTCCGAAGGGAGCGTTTACTCCCGAGGATCTTGAGAAGCTCCGACTACTTGAGAGGTCGGTTGTAGCACAACTTGTGGACTATGGATTTAAGACATTCTCACCACGACTGATTGAGATAGACCCCGATACCTACCGTCCTGCACGGGCCGGCTTCGAAATTGGCTTTGAACTCTCAGCCAGCGATACCATTCGACTGAAGTGGGCGTATCAGATCGGATTGCTTGAGGTTGGCAAGGTGTTCATCACAACCAATCATCCCGGCGTGCTAATCTTCGATGAACCGGGGCAACAGGACGTGGAGAAGCCGAGCTTTCGGGAGTTGCTCCGACATGCCGCGCAGATCGCGGAAGGCGGACAGCAGATCATCTTTGCTACTAGCGAGGATTTCTACAACCTCCAAGAGTTGATAGCTGATACACCGAGTCGCGTTGTGCGCTTTGATGGGTTCGTGCTGCACCAACTCGGGTAATCGACCTGACTGCATGTGGCCAACTCGACGAGCGGGTATGGTGCGGTTTTCAGGGAGAGGGCACCGAACGAGATTTCTTGATCAACGCAACACCCGAATTATCGTTCACAGAGTACAGTCTGCGACCCCCCGAGGCTCAGGTTATGGGAAGCTTTCTCCGGCTGCTGTTCGGGCTGCTCCTGCCTATCTTAACCCTGCTGATCGCGTTGGAGGCTTCACCCAAGACAGGTGAGCGTTTTCGACGTTGGCTCAATGCACGTACGCTCTTAGGTCTAACGGTGTTGGTCGCATTGGTGACAATGGGTCTGTCAGCTGTGGAGTTCTACCAAGCCAGAAGCGCTGATGCCGAGGGGAGGACCCGCTTTGAGGAGACAGTTCGCCGCGACTCTATGAACTTGCTTCAGCTAGAGCAATTGCTTGGCCGTACGGAGGAGATATCCCAAACAAGCCGATCCCTAGCAGATAGCCTACAGCAGGTCCTAGCACTTTCTGACTCCAGCATCGTCCAGCAACAGGCACTTCTCCATTCGCTCGCCGTTGCACAGGACAGTCAAAAGGCTGAGCTGGCGCAGCAGCGAGCCCTGAATTCCTCACAGCGCGCTCTCTTTGTCAGGCAAGTTGCGGAACGATTCCCTCTGGTAGAGCCAATTACACTTGAGGGCGTTGTATCGTATCCATTCCATACCCCCGGCTTAGCCAACGATGTAGCACGCATAATCGAGCGTGCGGAAGCGTATAGAAGCAAATTGTTTGTGCATCATGATTCAACTATGGGTGTTTTCTCAGACAGCACCGAACATGGGCTCCAGTGGCAGGTATCCACGCGAGGTGCGTTAATCAAGTTTACCGAAGATGATCAGGGCCGAATTCAACTCGATACGATCAGTTTTCCAGCAATGTCTGATTGGATGCCAAGGGGCACCTCTGCCGCGCGGAATCCTCTAAGCCACTTGTCCTTTCTGGGTACGATCTCGCGAAAAACAGAGCCGTTTCCCTTTGAACTCTCATTCTCCGCGTTCGTAGAGAATGACGGATATTCGAGTCCTCCCTCGCATGATAGTGGTCCTCGCTACACACATTATATCATTCTCGACGTGAGACGGGCCGTTGTGGAGCAGCATTTTACCGTGCTGGAAGCATATGTTCGGCGTCGGACAGCAGCACTTACACTATTGGATCTCCATTGCAGCGAGGTGACACTTTCACTTGAGGCTCCACTTAATGAATTTGCTACGATTACGGAGGCAGAGATCGGCTTTGGAGCAGCACCAGCATCGTTCAGAAAGCTCCGTCTCGCCCAATCACAGAACCGCCGGGTTCTAGAGCCTGCGATGCAGATTCGTGGACGGATTCAGATTGGCGAGATCTTGTCTCGACAGGGCTTATCCGACTACGGCGCCCCTCCCCCGTTTGCTCCAAGTTCCGACCTCAGATGGCTCGGGCTGGCAACTTGTGATGGGGATGCCCTATGATAAGTTGTTTCAGAATGGCCCAATTGTGTTGATAGCCGAGCTTTTGTCCTAGAATCCAAGCTCGGCAAGTAAGTAATCAGAGGGCACTGTGGTCCTCAGCAGACGAACATGGGCGAAGGGATTGGTATTCGGGTGGAGAGTACGACAGGAGTAGTGAAGAACAGCGGAGGATCGCAGCAACTTGCTGCGGCTGATACCGCACGCGGCGCAGGGATGGTTAAGCAATTCCGCCTTCTTGATGAAGCGGAGTTGAGGGCGCTTCCTGATCCGACGTGGTTGGTTGGCGGGGTGATCCCGGAAGGTGGGTTCATCGAGCTACAC
>DATAAL010000459.1:0-16300 GCA_036260145.1 Longimicrobiaceae bacterium
ATTTCGCAGGTCGCGGAGGCCGGGACGACCGTCGTCTTCACCTGCCGGGACTGGGAGTACGACGAGTACCTCGCACCCTCGCGCGAAGGTGGATCCGCCCTGACGCGGAGTTTCCACCGAAGACGGGTCCCCTGGTTCGACGAGGACGAGGTCCGGCGCGCGGCTACGCTCTTCATGCAGGCGAAGTCCGCGGAGGAGCGGGTCCCGGAGCCGGCGGAGTTCGCGAAGCAGATCCTGGGGCTCTCGGCGGACAGCCGCTCCCTCCGTGAGATCGTCTACAACCCGTTGCTGCTGTCCCTCCTCTGTGAGCTCTTCGGCGACGCCGGAGCGGTTCCCCCGGACCTCACCGTAACGGGGCTCTACGACCGCTACTGGGCGGCGAAGGTGGCGCGGGGGCGCGAAGGCGGGACCGCCGTCGGGCTGCGGAAGGCGGCGATCTGCCTCCGGATGGCTGAGGTCCTGTTCACGGCATCCGGTTCCCGGCTCGTGGAGACGGTACGTCCCGAGGACTTGGAGATCGCCCCGGGGGAGGAGGCCCGCGCGCACGAGAAGCTGCTGAGCGAGGGGATCTACGTCCCTTCCAGCAGCCGCGACCTGCGCTTCTTCCACCAGACCTTCCTGGAGTACGTCCTCGCCCGCTGGCTGGTACGTCCGCAGAGCCGCGCCGACCTCGATCGGTTCCTGGACCGGCTCGGGCGGGCCACACACGATCCGGTTGCCCACTGGTGGCCTGTGCTCCGCCAGCTCCTGGTGCTCGGGGGCCGCGGCCGGTTCGAGGAAACGGTCGCCCGCCTGGACCTCGGTGACGTCGGCGCGTACCGGGCCGTCGCGTTCGCGGCGGTGGCGCTGGAGGACGCGGCGGCGCTCCGCGCGCTGGTCCCCCGGGCACGTGAGGAGACGGGCTTCCGGAAGGCGCTCCTCTTCGCCTTAGGGGCGCCGCCCCGGAGCTTCTTCGACTCCGCCTGGGAGATCGTCACCCGGTTCCTGGTGGAGAGTCCCGGGCCCGCGGAGGCGATGCAGGCGGCGGAGGCGATCGGCTCGCTCGTCCCCCAGTCCCCGTCCCCTGGGCGCTACCTGGAGGCCGCGTTCGGAGCCGTGAAAGGGTGGGCGTCTGCGCTCGGGTCCGGCGAGGGAAGCCGCGACACGGTGGCGATGGTCCTGGGGACGCTGCTGGCGGCCGGGCTGGAAGGGCTCCGGCGGAGAGTGGACCCGGACATCCTTCGGGTCCTCCGGGAGAGCGTCGCCGACCTCGGGATGGAGAGCCGCGCGGCCGTCGCGGAGCTCCATCTCGGTCCAGGCGTCTCCGCCGACGACCAGGCCCTGCTGCTGGAGAGGATGATCTGCGACCGGACGCCGCCCTCGATCACCGAATCGGTGGTCCCGCTCTTCGATACGCACGCCCCGTGGCGGGAGGAAGGCCGCTCCCGCCGGCTCTGGGCGTCCTGGCGCGAGGCGCTGTACGACCCCCTCCCCGACGGGTGGGAGCTCGTGCGCGCCCGCTCCGCGGGGCGCAGCGCGGTGCACGACGCCGTCCTCCTCGGGAACGTCGCTGCGGACCTCTTCGACGGAGAGAGGGAGCACCTCCACCAGAACGTCATCACCCTCCATGCCACGGTTCTGGCCGGCGGTGGGGATGCCGTCTGCGCCGCCCTCCTTTCCCGGGGGGCGGAGGCGATTGGCCCGGAGCGGGTGCCGGGCGTCTCGACGCTGGTGCGCCACGTCGCCCCGAGCCTCACTCCGGAGCAGCGAGGCAGGGTGGCGGAATGGCTGGGCCGGATCCGCGGTGCAAAGCCGGCGGACATCGTTCCCGCGCTCGCGTGCGTGGCCGACACGCCCGAAGTGCTCCGGCTCGTGACGGACACGCTGGAGGGCCTTCCCCTGGACGTCCAGATGCGCCTGGTCAACAAGTGCCTCCACTCCGCCGCCGCCGCTGTCGCGGTCGCGCTAGTCGATCACCTCGGGAGGCAGCCCGGCTTCCGCCCGTACTCGATGGATGCGGAGATGGTTTTCGTGGCCCGGGATCGCCTCCTGGCGGCTGGTGGAGACGTCCCCGCGCTGGGGCGGCTCGCCCAGGGGGCGACCGGGCGCGACAAGAAGCCCGCGCTGGCCGCGGCGAACGCGCTCGTGCAGCTCGCGGTAGACGCGGTCTGGACCCCGATGAAGTGGCTCCTGCCGCTGGCCGGCTCCCCGTTCCCGGGAGTCCGCAGGAGCGCCGTCCAGATGCTCAAGCACCAGCAGGACGAGGGAGTGCCGGTGGAGGAGGGGGACCTCACGCGCTTCGTCCAGGCCTTCGCCGCAGAGACCGACGGAGCGGTAGTGCACGCCCTCTGCGAGCTCGCCGGCCGGTGGATCCTGGCGACGCAGCGCGCCCCCGAAGGGATCGGGGAGGTGGTGGCGGACTACCCGGCCCGCATGACGGAGGCCGGAACGTTCGATGGGGGAACCGCCAAGGCCGTCGCGTTCGCGCTCCGAACGGTGGCGCAGGTGGGGAGCCCCGAGGTCCTCCCTGCCGCGGGGAGATGGGCGAGGAGCCTGCTCGCGACGCTGACGACCTCCCAGGTCGACAACGCACAGGCGAACGTGTTCACTCTCCTGAGCACGCTCGGGCGACGCGACCCTGGGTTCTTTCCCTCGCTCGTCCTGATGCTCCCGACGGTCCCGATCCGGAGCATGCGGGTCATCGTCACGGCGATCGACCATGTCGAAGGGAGCAGGTCGCCGCTCCTCGGGGAGATTCTGTCGGCCTCCTGGTGTCCGCGCGAGATCGCACGCCTGATCCTCGGCCTGAAAGGCGGATAGGTTCCAACGCAGGAGACCGGCATCCTCCGGAGCGACCCGTTGGTAGTCGGGAACCGCGGGGCCCAGCGGACGGGGACGCCGAAGGACAGCCACTGCTCTTTCGTTCCGGAGGGCGGGCCGGTGCATCACACAGGAGAGCAGCACGACGGAACCGGGTTGTCCGGCCGGCTGCGTTGTCGCAGACGATTGTGTTCCGTCGGGCTCGCCACCTGGCGCGGGTGGCTACCTCATCGACTACGAGAGGACAGCCACGATCTGTCGAGGATCTTGTCGACGGTGTGTCGGTAGGAGGCCGGTCGGGTCCTCGAGCATTTGGCGGGTGGCGTGGAGCGAGTCCGCGGCTGGAGCGGTTCGCCGGAAGCCATGTGACGGGCGCCGGGTGCGTCAGGAGTGCTGGGCGATCGTGACCCCCGGCGAATGATTGTACATGGCTGGCTGACATGCGTCCGGGTCGCAGGCGCATCCGCGGCTAGCCTCGGGAGGGCGAGCATCACGGACTATCATGCCGCGTCTGCCGTTCGAGGGAGCTTGGAAGCCAGGTAGTCACTCAGCTTGAGTGCGATCGACTCCGCCTCTGTGGGATCCGTCAGGGCGAGTTGGTGGAAGGCCTGCAGGCAGTTGGAGTGCGGGGCCAGCGGGGACAGGTGCTCGCGGACCCGCTGCTCGGCGACGCGCTGGCTGGCGGCGTTCCCGTTCTCGCGTAGATACAGCGCCATCCAATGTGCGGTGATCCAAGTAGCCCGGTCCAGAAGCAGGTCCTCACGCGTGTCAAGTTCAAAAAAGTCGATCATCACGCTGGCACGGCGGAACTGGTGTCCGGAGGTGTATCGGGGAATGGGGAGGCTCCCTACGAAGGTGAGCAGTTCGGTGGGATCCTCGTCCAGTTCACCGAGCGGGTAGACGAGGTAGGCTTTCTCGGTAGAGAGCTGCCACGGGTCGTCGGCCTCCTCGATCCGCTCGCCGAGGATCGGGAAGAAGCTGGACTTGAGGGCGGTGTTGCAGGGCTTGCAGGCGGCCAGGTAGTTCCAGGGGTGGTACGCCAGGAGGTGATAACCCTGCTCCCGGGCACCACCGGTTGGGAAATCGTAACGAATCTTCCGTCGCTCCCGGATCTCGTCCGTCGGCCAGGCTTTCACCTCCGACTTAGGGCGGAAGTGCTCCAGGTCGTACTCCAGCAGCCCGATCTCGGGGCCCGAGAGCCGGCGCTCGCAGAAGGCGCACTTGTTGTGCTGGAGCCGGACGTAAATAGGCTTCACCTCGCTCCAGATACCCTTCTCCTCGGTATAGCGACCCGCTTCTCGGAACTTCTTCGTACGAGTGCCGGCACGTCGGAGCCAGGTCGGGGCCTCCGCCTTGATCATCTCCTCGAGCCGATCTCGCGTCACCGGATAGCGGATCATGAGCGCGGCCGCTCCCTTCCCGTGCGAGCGCGGCTGCCGTCCGCGGACATCCCGTTCGCCTCCCTCGTCGTTTCCGCTCCCGCCGACTTCTTTGCCGTACTCTTCGTCGTCCCGGATTTCGTCCCTCCTGACCCCTTGGCCGTGCTTTTCGTTGCCCCCGATTTCGTCCTCACCGACTTCTTGCCTATCGCCTTCGTGGCCGCCGGTCCTGCGCCTGCCGCTTTCCTGGCCGTAGCCTTCATCGTCTCCTGCCGCTCCGCACTCCCCGGGACTTCAGCGGTCGCCTCGTCCGTGGCGGCCATCGCCTTCTGCTCCTCCGCCGTGAAGGTGGCTCGCGAGAGCTGGAGGAGGAAGTCGCGGGCGGCCTGATGGTCCCCCCTGCGGGCCCGCTGCGAGAGCGCGAGCAGGCCGCCCACGGCGTCGGGGGCGCGGGGTGTGCTCAGCCCGAAATAGGAGCTGACGAGGATCTGATCGGCGGTCATCCCGTGGACGTGCTCCTGGAGTTGCTTCACCCTGGACGCCCCGGTCTCGTCCGCCTCGATCAAGCGGAGGTTGGCGGAGTGGAGTGTCCCCACCACCAGCGGGCTGTGCGAGGTGAGCACGAACTGCAGCCGGGGGAGCGCCTTGGCCAGCTGCGGCACCACGGTCCTCTGCCACTCCGGGTGCAGGTGCAGGTCGATCTCGTCCACCAGCACGATCCCGCGGTTCTCGTCGAGCCGGTGCCCGCCGGGAGCACCCATGCAGACGTGGTAGAGGAGGTCGGCGATCCATCCGATGTAGGCCCTGTACCCGTCCGATAGGGCCGCGAACGGCACCAACGCGCCATTGTGCTCGAAGACATACTCCCCGTTCACCGTCTGGTCCAGGATCTGTGTGCCCGGCGGGAGGAGCCGATTGATCAGCGAGATCACCTGGTTGTGCCGTCCCTTGTTGACCCGTCGGAACTCCGGCAGCCAACTCCCAAGGGGTGTGAGCGTCACGGCCTCCTCGAAAAGTCCTGAGACGCGCTGGTAGCGCACGAAGCGGCTCTTCGAGCGAACGCTGCTGTCGAACGACGCACTGCTCTCCACTCGCCGGCTTGCGCCGTACCCCACCACCAGGAAGCCAGGGGAAGTCTCCTGGAATATGGTGTTCCACACAGGGGGCATGTTCTCCTTGGCTTTCACCTCCTCCAGATCCCCCCGCACGACGATCCTGGTTTCGGTCGAAGCCAACTCCGCCGGGCCGCGAGCCTTCTTCTCTCCGATGTCCTGCCCGTGGAGGAGGAACATTCCCCTGACTAACGCCTGGCGGGGCACCTCCGTCCGGGTGCGGCGAACCAGCCGGTAAGGCCGGAAGCCGGACGAGGACGCAAGCACGGGTGCCAGCGCCGCCAGCGCGATCGCGCGCAGCACGCTGGTCTTCCCTGCACCGTTGTCCCCCAGCAGCAGGGTGACGTTCGGGATTGGGGGGGGCTCCGGTGCGTCCGGGTGGCAGAACTGAATCTCGGCCTGGCGGAACGAACGCAGCATCGAGATGGAGACCTGCTCGACGTACAAATTCTCCTCCTGGGCACGCGGTCAGCGGGCGCTTGCAGATTTCGCAATCTAGGCTGCCCCCTGAGTGCAGGGAAGCAACCCGGACAGGCCGCCTGCGGCACCGGATCCCCGGTGCACAGGTCGAAGTGCCGCCCTGCCGAGCAGGTTCCAGTCCGGTGCAGTACCCACGACCAGGCTGTGTCAACGTCATGGCCTGTGCCCAGTTCTGCCTCCTTCACGAGGACAAGCACATGGCACGATAACTAGAAACTATCTTAGTTAAATGAGTTCGCTCGAACACATCCAATCTCGGCGTGCGAATGATCCTCCTTCCAAGCGGTTCCTCCCAAGCGGCCCGTTCGAACATGCCAAACGGTATGCTGCTCAGCACTCCTGTGATGTGGCGGTCCCGAATGGCTCCGGAATTGGAAATGTCATCGCTTACACACCTCTGGTCGAAGCACTCGCACGCGAACTCGGCAGACCACTTCGGCTGCTCACCGCTCCCATGGACACGCTCATCGGGAGCAGCCCCGTTGATGGTCCCTATCCGATCTGGGAGAACAATCCATACGTCGGAGACATCGTCAATGCGGATGAAATCGATCCCCAGATAATGGTGCACTTGCGAGCGGAGCAGAGCAACATCTGCCAGTTCGGCCACATTATCGAGAACATTTGTCTCGTCTACAATCTTATACCGCGTGCCGTAAAACCGTCGCTCTTTCTCACCGCCCGAGAACAGAGCCAGGCGCTCGACCTGCTTGCGGGTAGCAGGCGTCCGGTTGTAGGCATCCATGCCGGAGGCACCTCGTCGAGTCCACCCGGATCACTCTGGTTTCTCGACGGCTGGCGTGAGTTGATTTCAAAGCTTGATGAAGAGGTCTCGTTTTTCCAGATCGCGAAGGCAGGTGTCGATCAGAAGGATCTGAGCATTCCAGCCCCCGACGTGTCCCTACGCACGAGCATGGCCCTGATCTGGGCCTGTGATATCTTTGTGGGCTTCGATAGCTCTCCGGCTCACATCGCGACTGCCTTCGACCGTCCGACGGCCGTGTTGTGGGACGTAAGACAGAAATCGCTGATCGAAGATCGGCATTACGTTGGATTTGCGCCGGCATCCATGCTCCGCTGGTCGTATCCGCAGAACAGGAACCTGATGATCTTGGGAGAAAAAGATGCCGACCTCGTCGACCTGTGCATCGAGTTCGTGCACAAGACCGTAGCCTCATTCAAGCACCAGCGTTAGTCGGTCGTACCGCGTCTGAACGGCAAGCGGATTGCGAGCGTTGTCCAGAATATCACAGGCACTCTCAAATGACTGCAATTCGGCCACACGCACGATCCCGTCAGGAACGGGGAGGGTGAGCCCCTCGGCGCGAAGTCGATGCAGGTTGTACAGAGGATTCCAGTAGGCCCCGGTGAGTACCGGAGCAGGCCAGGAGGTCACGTAATTCGCCGTCAGGTAGTGCGACTGGTCGGGTCGACAGAGATCGTGCGCGCGGGCCTCGAATCGCTGTGCTAGTGCAAGAGCCGAGGTCGGATCCGCTCCTTCCAGCAGCGGCAGCACCAAGCCCGCGGCGAGCATAAAGTATCGCTCTGCGTTTTCCTGGTCACCCACGACAATTGAGGCAACTCCAGTATTGTTGCAGGCTTGCCATTCGTACACGGGCTGATTGCACATCCGGGCGTTTCCATGCGCTTTGCCGAACCAGTGCATCGCCTCGTCCCAAGCGTCCCGCGACGAGGCCTGTACACCAGCGTACATGTAGAGCCGCGTAAGCTGACCGGTGATGCCGTTCTCCTTCACAACGCGCAACAGACGCTCAAACTCGGAAGTCTCCCGCGGTTGCTTGTTAGCAAGGATGCTTCCGACCAGCACATTAATCTGTGAGTGCGTCTTCTGACGGAATTCCTGGGCCGTCCGCGTGCCGCGGTGCCAGAGGTCCAGCGTTCTGTCCGGTGCCTCCAGCTGGTAGAGGTGCCCGATATCCGACATGACGACGGAGATACATTCGTCGTCCAATATCTCGGCCAGGCCGCATGCGGTCCGAGCGGCAATGTACCCAGCCGAGGGCAGACCTGTAGCACAACAGAGCAAGAGGTATCGGTTAAGTACGTGGAACAGGCGGTCGACTGCCGTGATCTCACCAACCAGATCCTCGAAAAGCGCTACGGATTCTCGGATTCGCTGCATGCGGAGCAAACAGGTTACGATGTGATGGCGAATCCTGGCATCCTCATGCTGCCAGCGCCGTCTCTCATCAACGTTTCCCCCGCGCAGTGCCTCGGCGCCATAACGGTGTGCTCGTTCATATGTACGCGCTGCTTCCGACTGGGAACCCGTGTACATCTCATTCCACCCGAGTGCCATCAGGATCTCGATATATCTGAGCTTCTCCTGCAGCGATCGGAGCGGCAGATGATTCGTGGCGGTGCTGCTCCCCAGCAGTGCCTCCCGCTGAAGTGAATAATCCCCGCGCAGCCGCGCACGTTCATACGCGATCTCGAACCAGTGTAAGGCCTTGCCGTAGCGGCGCAGCAATAAGTTGAGCGAGCCCCCGATCAGAGATTCCTGTTCAGCGTCCGCATCAAGCAACGACTCCAGTCGTTGCGCCACATGAAGAAACCCTGTGTATTCCTGTGCAAGTTCAGATGCGGACAAACGCATCAGGTCGTGTACGAAGTCTGCTCCTGTCCCCAGCGAGCCGTGAGTCAGGATCCCGTCCCGAATCAGTTGCCACTCGATCTCGGCAACCTGTCTTTCATCCAGTTCCAGGGCCGTCGTGAGACGCCTTCGGTCGAATGCCGAACCGACGACGCTGAGCACCGTCAGGTAGTTGGCTGCATGAGTACTGGTATTTCCGTATGCGCCAGTGCGTACATACCTGGCCAGGCGCTGTCGCAGCAGCGGTTGAACTGCCTCGGGGACGTCCTTCAGGCTCCGGTTGAGGAGCACGTGGTCTTCCACCACGACGAACGCGCGGCCCTCCCCATCGAAAATGCGCCTACATGCGCGGAGGTCCACTAGATAGTGGAGGACCTGATCGAGGTACAGTGGATTACCCCCGGCCTTCCGCATCAGAGACGCAGCGATCGATCCGGGATCCTCGGTGAGGAACGCGGCTGCGATCCCTGCAACGATCCTCGACTCCGGCAAGGGCTGTACGCGGATCGCCCCAGAGGAGCGGATGTTTTCCCGAACGCTTCGAGTGAATTCATCCCACAGCGCGTTTTGTTGGTCGCCAGTATCTCGGTACTCGAATAGCAGGCGGATTGCACCCCATCCCTTGGATTCAAGCTCAGCCAGGAGCAGCCCGAGTCCCTTGATCTCTTGCGGGGATAGAGCTTGACAGTTCTGGACGTACAGGAGCCGGGGAATCGGACTCTCAGCTAGCAGACTCGCACAGAGGCTGATCGCTGCCGCATCTGCCCCGAGCGATGAGCTCTCTTCGAAGTAGTTGACGATCGGAACCGCGGAGTCTGAGCCCGTGGGTGAGGCCTCCTGCCGGAGCAGAGCACTCACTAGGGCGTTTAGCACTTGATTGTCTGCAGAGACTGCCGATTGCGAGGGCCGCACGATCGACAGCAGCATACGAACAACAAGGTGGTCGGAGCCGGAAAGGACACTGTACGAGTGCGCCGTATAACCGTGTGTGCGCACAAGCGTTGCTGCTGCCTGTTCGCACAGGTAGCTCTTCCCGATTCCCGCCTCGCCCGAGACGAAGATGACGCGCTCGCCATTCGGCTCGGCCAGGCGTCTCGCCAAGGCTGCGGACTCCTCCTCCCGCAGGTCCGGGAAGAAGCCGGATGAGAGTTGTACTTGCAGGACAGGGAAGGGTAGCTGGATCGAGGCAAGCCCGGTGGGGGTTTGGCAGTGAAGCGTGAGAGGTGCCTCCTGGGCAGCACTCCCCTCGATTCGAGGAACGAGGGAGAGATCGATCCAGGCCTCTATCTCCATCTGCGTGTCAGCCACCGCGAATACCTGAACCTCCTTGAAGCGACGATCCGGGTTGCCGCCGATCCCCGTAATTCGGATGGCCGGCAGGGTGTCAACGGGCGTATGCGTTCGTTCGATCCACATGCGGAGCGAGTAGTGTCTGTCGGCCTGTAAGTATACAGGTGAAACAAAATTGTCCGTGGACGAGAGAGATTTGCTGTAAAACGTGGCATGTTCCACAATGTGCCAACCGATTAGCCTTAGTGACGCGGAGAGCTCCTCCTCTCGCTCCCGGCTGGCAGCGTGGTCCCGGGTTTCGGCCAGTCCGAGGAGATTGGTAAGGCGTACGTGCCCGAATTCGACGTTGGTGAGCGCCCTGTTGCTCCCCTCCATCTGGAAGAAGTGCCGAGCGTATTCCCACGCTTGAGGGGACATCCCATTCAAGGTGACAAGCCACAGATGGCGGGGGCGATGGTGAATGGCTGCACAGAATGCCTTCGCTGCCGTGTCGAGTTCAATATTGCGGGTATACCGCTTGCACTCGATGAAACATTTCTCAATCGAAACGCCGGATTCGCCGCTGAGCAGATTCGGGGCGTGGACGGGATACTCGAGGATGATGTCAATGATCCCCTTCTCGTTGTCTGCAAAGCGGACCTGAGTGTCGGGAAATTGAAGTCGGAGCCGCTCGGCGACCAGTTGGTAGACCACTTCTTGGAACTCTTTCCAATTGAGATCTCCGGGCGCTAGGTGCCCTTCGCGCAGATCGTTCAGGAGCTGAACGGAAGAAAGCATAATTTCTAGTTATGTGCAGTTTGGGGACTATGAGAGGAGCCATAGGTAGGCATTACTTAATGTATCGCGAGGAAGTAATGCCCGGAAGAGCAACACTCAGATCGTGCGCGCTACGGACCGACCCCGGTGCCTTCTTGGCGCTCTACCCACGATGGTCACTCAGGATCAGAGCCGTGGCGTGATGAGGGTGAGTGCGCGACGAATGCACAATATGTGGTGCTGCCTCTATCTCTCTCCACAATATAAGGCGTCCTTCTGCCGATGGGAGTTGACCCTCCCCGCTGCCTGGGGTTAGATTTACGGGGTCTCTTCGGTCGGTCGAGAAGTCGGAGTTCCTGGTCGGCTCAGTTGGACCATGCTAACAGTGTCTCGGCTTCAAGGATCGCCCGTAGAGCACGGCCGACGGTTATCCGTCGGTGCACCTGTGCAATGGTTGGGCAACCTTGAAGGGAGGCACCTTGGCAAACGTCCAGAAGCAGTTCAGCGACTTCAACGACAAGATCCGCCTGCGAAGGTTCGACGAGAACCAGATCCTCCGGGAAAAGCGGGACGCCGTGCGGGACAGGCTCGACGAGAAGCTGCCTGGCGTCTTCAAGGAGCACGAGGAGGAGTGCCCGGGCTACTACTACCGGAACCAGGGCAGCTACGAACTGGATACCGGCGTGGTCCCGCTGGACGGCGACTTCGATATCGACCAGGGCATTTACTTCGCCGTCTCGACCAGCGACTACCCCGACCCGGTCGTTCTGAAGGAGCGCGTGCACGAGGCGCTGGACGGCCATACCAAGGACGTGCGGATCCGCCGGCCCTGCGTGACGGTCCAGTACCAGAGAGGGGGCGAGCCCGTCTACCACGTGGACATGGCCGTCTACTCCGACGGCGCCGAGAACACCGACGGGAAGTCCCGTCTCGCCGTCGGTCGGGAGAACTCGGCCGAGGAGTACCGGAAGTGGGAGGTCTCCAGCCCGCAGGCACTTATCGACACCATTATCGGCCGGTTCACTACAGAGAGTGACCGCAAGCAGTTCCGGCGGATCGTGCGGTACCTCAAGCGATGGAAGGACCAGAACTTCTCGCCGGACGGGAACGCCGCTCCGCTGGGGATCGGTCTCACCGTCGCTACGTACGACGACCTCCGCCCCGAGTACAGCGACCCGACCGCCGGCACGCCGGACGACCTGCTCGCGATGCGCAACCTGGTGCGCGCGATCCTCGGGAGGTTCACGACCGGTTACGACGCGGAGCAGGGGAAGGTCCGTCGCCCGCTCAAGGTGCTGCTGCCGGTCGAGCCGTGGAACGACCTGTTCGAGCAGATGACCGACACGCAGATGACGCGGTTCGAGGAGAAGCTGGAGCAATTCCGGGACGCGCTCGACGCGGCGGACCGGGCCGTGGATCCGCATGATGCGGCCAAGGAGCTGCAGAAGGTGTTAGGCGACGACTTCCCGGTCCCCGAGAAGAAGGACACCGCGACACAGCACGCGACCTCCGCGTTCGTGACCTCCTCGAACAGCGCGTGAGCGGCTGGTGCTGACCGATCCGGCAGTCCTGGATCAGGTCCTCGCCGCGGTGGCGGAGCAGGAGCTCCTCCTGACTCCGCGCCGCGTGCCTGCCGCCACGCCGGGCGCCGCGGCACTCGAGGGGGAGCTCGAGGTCCGCGGCCACCGGGTGACGGTGATGCTGGTCCTGCCCGCGGATTTCCCGCTCACCTTTCCGCTCCTCTACCTCCAGCCCTGGGACGCGCTCGGCTTCATCCCGCACGTGGAGGTCAATGGGTACGTCTGCTACGTGTCCGCGGAGGGCCTGCTGCTCGACCGGCGCCACCCTGTGGCGATCGTGGCGGAGGCGATCCGGCGCGCGTCCGCCCTGCTCGCGGACGGTGTGACCGGGGCCAACCGTTCCGATTTCGTGGATGAGTTCGAGTCGTACTGGCAGCGGCTCCCCGGCGGCGTGGACGTCTTCTCCGTGATCGACCCGAGCGGAGAGGTGCGCCAGGTGATCCGCGCCACTTCCAAGGAAGGGACCTCCTACCTTGCCGCCTCCGAAGAGAACATCTCGTCCTTCTTCCACCGATTGAGCGTCGCCGGACGCTACACGATCCAGAACGCGCTCTTCCTGGCCGTGGAAGCGGACGTCGTGGTGGTGCCGCCCCGTCCCGACCGTCCGATGTGGACCGCCGAGGAGGCCCGGGCCACGCTGCTGCCCGGCCTTTCGGCGGAGAACGCCGCCCGCCTGCGGAAGCTCACCAGGAGGAGGAGCAGGGCGCAGGAGTACGTCGTGGTGGGAATCCCTCGCCCCGCGGGAGGGATGGCGGTCTTCGGGATCCGGTACGACGGCGTCGGCGACGTTCACCCCCTCCTGGAAGGGGCACCGCCGAGCGGCTGGTCCCGCTTCGGCTGGAGCGGCTGGAGAAGAGCTACATCGTCCCCCGCGGCGGCGGGGAGGCGGAGCTCGGGGCGAAGCGGGTGCTGCTCGCCGGCTGCGGCTCCGTGGGCGGCTATCTTGCGCTGGAACTGGGCCGCGCGGGGGTGCTGGACCTGACGCTCGTGGACGCTGACACGCTGAGCGTCGAGAACACCTTCCGGCACGTGCTGGGCCGGAAGTACTGGGGCAAGAACAAGGCGGAGGGCCTCAAGACCGAGATCGATGCGAAGCTGCCGTACGCCCGGGTGAAGGCGGTGGCGAACAGCCTGCAGGGTGCCATCTCCGCGGGGATCATGGACCCCTCGGCGTTCGACCTGGTGATCTGCGCTCTGGGAAATCCGACGGTGGAGCTCGCCTTCGACGAGTACCTCCACCGGCTGCCCCGGCACCCGCCAGCGATCTATACCTGGCTGGAGCCCTTCGGGATCGGCGGCCACGCGGTCGCCACGGGGAACGCGCCGGGGGGAGGCTGCTTCACCTGCCTTTACACCTCGCCCGTGGAGGCCGAGGACGAGCTGCGCAACCGGGCCGCGTTCTCGGTTCCGGATCCGGCGCGCCCGTTCGCCCGCGCGATCTCCGGATGCGCGAGCCTGCACACTCCGTACGGCTCCGTGGACGCGGCCCGCACCGCCACGCTCGCCGCCGGTCTGGCCGTGGACGTCCTTTCCGGCCGCGAGCGGGGCAACCCGCTGCGCTCCTGGAAGGGAGACGCGGCTTCGTACCGGGCGGCGGGCTACGAGCCCTCGGACCGCTACGGGTTGTCCGAGGAGCAACTCCATGCGGCGCGCTACGCCCACTGGACCCTCCGGTGCCCGGTGTGTGGCGGGGGCTCCGGCACGGACGGAGGTACCGGCCGGTGATCGCCGACGCACAGGAGGATGAGCGGCTGACCTTCGCCCGGCCGGGCGGAGGACGGTTCCAGATCGGCCCCGCTTCCCTGCGGGTGATGCGCGGCTACCTGCAGAACTTACCCCGGAAGACCGAGGCCGGCGGTGTCCTCCTGGGGCGCCACATCGCGGACTCCCTGGACGTCGTGGTGGACGAGGTCACCGTACCCATGCGTGGGGACCGCCGCGAGCGCTATCGCTTCTGGCGGGCGCACGAGCCGCACCAGGGGGTGATCGACCGGGCGTGGCGCGAGAGCGGCGGGACGTGCACCTACCTGGGCGAGTGGCACACGCACCCGGAGCCGGTTCCCACTCCCTCCAAGGTGGACCGGAACGACTGGAGGAGGAAGCTCCGGGAGGACCGGTTCAGCGGCATCGTCTTCTTCGTGATCCTGGGGACGCGGGAGGTCCGCGTCTGGGAAGGGAGTCAGGGGGGTACGACGCTGCTTCCCCTGAGCAACGCATGACGAACATGGCCAGATCGGTGAAGCCCTCTGTGGGAGTGCAGAACGAGCTCTGGGCCCGGGCCGCGGGACGGTGCGAGTTCCGCGGGTGCAACGAGCTCGTCTACGTCGACAGTCTCACCCAGAAGCGCTCCAACCTCTCCGCGATCTCGCACATCGTGGCGTATAGTCCCGGCGGGCCGCGCGGGGACCCGGTTCGTTCGGCGCAGCTGGCGAAGGATATCACCAACCTGATGCTCACCTGCCGCAAGCACGGGAAGATCATCGACGACCACGACAAGGTCGACGAGTACCCCGAGGAGCTGCTGCTGGAGTTCAAGCGCGAGCATGAGGAGCGGATCCGGATGCTCACTGGGATCAAGGAAGAGGCGCAGACCCACGTGCTCCTCGTCCAGGCCCCGATCGACGGGTGCGACTTCGCCATCGACGAGACCAGGGCGTTCCAGGCGATCCTCCCGAAGTACCCCGCGGAAGAGTCCGCCTACCTGATCGACCTGTGCGGGATACCGGTTCCGGCCACCACGGAGGGCTTCTTCCCGCTGATGGCCCAGACCCTCACCGAACAAGTCCGCGCCCTGCTGCGGCGCAGGGCAGGGAAGCCGCGGATCAGGACCCTCTCCGTCTTCGCGCTCGCTCCCGTGCCGCTGCTGGTCCACCTGGGCCGCGAGATCGGCGACATCCAGCAGGTGGACCTGTACCAGAAGCACCGTCGCGGCGGGGGCTGGACCTGGAAGCAGGAGGAGACGGCGGAGGAGTTCTACGAAGCCACCCGGCCGGAGACACTGGAGGGGGACGGACCGATCGCCCTGGTCCTCGGAATCAGCGACAGCGTCAGCCGCAGGCAGGTCGAGGCCGCGCTCGGTGAGCCCCCGCTCTGGTACGGCATCCGCGCCAGCGAGCCGGGGCTGGACTTCCTCGTCTCCCGGAAGCGCCTGGAGGTCTTCGGCTACGAGCTCCGGAAGCTGCTCGCGGACCTGCGCGAGGCGCACGGGCAGGACCGTCCCGTGCACGTCTTCGCCGCCGTCCCGTCTCCGGTGGCGATCGAGCTGGGCCGCAACATCAGGGACCTGGATCCCGAGTTCGTCGTCCACGAGTACGATAAGAAGCACCGGAGGTACCTCCCGGCGCTCACCGTGAACTCCCGCAAGGAACAGTGACATGACCGAACCGCGCACGTTCACGCTGATCCGCCGTATCGACGAGACCGGGGTGAGCGGGACCGGCCGCGTCCTCGACGGGGTCGTCTTCCACACCGGACAGGTGGTGGTCTGCTGGCGCACCGACCTGAACCCCGACGAGCCCGGTTTCAGCAGCCTGGCCATCTACCCGAGCTGGGAGGCCTTCCTGCACGTCCACGTAGCCCCTCACCCGACCGGAAGCGCGGAGATCCGGTTCCTCCCGGGCGACGCCGTGGAGGAGTGAGCGCCGCACGGATCGTGATCCCGGCCCGGGAACCCACCCTTCACCACGAGGAAACAGACCTTGGCGGACGTGCAGCGCCACCTGGAGGCCTTCCACAAGAGCATCCGGCTGAGCTTGGGCGAGAGCCGGACCCTCCGGCAGAAGCGGGATGCGGTCTGCAGGAGGGTTGAGGCACGGCTTCCCGGCATCTTCGAGGAGGCCGGCGAAGATTGCCCCTTGTTCGAGTTCCGCGACCAGGGCAGCTACCAGATGGGGACCGGGGTGTTCCCGCTGGACAGGGACTTCGACATCGACCTCGGCCTGTACTTCGAGATCGACCCGGACGAGTACCACCCCGTCGAGCTGAAGCGGCGGGTCCACGCCGCGCTGGAGGGCCACACGCCGGGCGATGGCGTGCGTGACGGTGTGAGGATCCGCAGGCCCTGCGTGACCGTCCAGTACCACCGCGCGGGGGAGCCCGTCTACCACGTCGACATCGCGGTCTACTCCGACGGGAGCCTCAGCCGCGACGGCAAGCCCCGTCTCGCACTGGGGAAGGGCCGATCGGACGAGAAGTTCTGCGGCTGGGAGGTTTCCGATCCCCGTGCGCTCGCCTCGCTGATCCTCGGCTCGCGCTCCGGGGAGGAGCTTACCCAGTTCCGGCGCGTGGTCC
>DATAAL010000460.1:0-8025 GCA_036260145.1 Longimicrobiaceae bacterium
GCCCATTTCCAGGCCGCTCGCCGGAACGAGCTCCGGAATGTTCTCCTCGGCATCCCGGTAGTCATCCTCTCCGCCGTGGTCGGGGCAACGGTTGCCTTCCAGTCTTCATCGGATACCCGGGTGAAGGCGGCTGTTGGCACGCTCAGTGTCATCGCCGGCATTCTCGCCAGCCTGCAGACGTTCCTCAGACACGCCGAGCGCGCCGAGAAGCACAGGATCGCCGCCGTCCGGTACGGCTCGTTGCGCCGGGAGCTCGAAGAGGTATTCCTGTTCCGTTCGCGCGAGGAGCCGTTTCCGCAGAAGTTCGTGGAGTCATTCCGCATGCGGTGGGCCGCCCTGGATCGCGAGACCCCCATGCTCCCCGGAGGGATCGTGCAACGGGTCGCGGCGGAGCGCGCCGCTGTCTTCGCCGACAGCTTCGGCCGAGCGGTAGACCGCAAGGCCTGACGGGGCGTGGCGGGCGACCACCTCCCGGGCAGGCCGGCGCCGATCGAGACATTGCCGCTCAACCAGTTATCCCGGTTATCAATGACATCTCGCCTGGATGCCTCGGACCCGGCACCGCACGAGTCGGCTAGACGTTGGTATCGACGAGTACCCGGGTGGACGCTGGAGAATGCCGAGCGTATTTCGACCATCTTTATGGCGGCCCTCGGTTTTGTTGCTTTCCTATGGCAAGTGCTAGAGCACTTTAGTAGCAGGGCCGAAAAAGTTGCCGTTGACGCTAGAGAGCCACTTTTGACCCGTGTCGGTACCATTCAGCTACCATTCGACGTGATTAACAGAGGTGAGCGCCCTATCTACGTTCGAAGTATGTATTTGGTGAATGCGGAGGACAGCGTGGAGCTTCGAATTCTACTCAATGCGGACTCAACTGCAAGAATTGCGGACTCGGCGGTAAAAATTGAACCTGGTGGTGTTTATCTGTTTTACAGCCCGTCCCTCGAAGTGCATGATGCCCTTCGCATCAGCCAATCGAGCCAATCGTCCGATCTGGTTGCTTCAGTACGAACGACCCGGAAGGATCACCAAATTCAGATTCGGGCTGTGCTTCCTCCCGCCACCGTGGAACTGGCAATGGTAGCATGGGAGCTTTCTAGCAGGCAGGCTCTGGTTGATAGCGCTCGAGACACACAGAAGGATAGTATTCGTGAAGTATGCCGAACTCGGCTCGCCGAGATCGGTGATACGATTGGAGTGTTGCGCGGCACCAATGGGGAGTATTTGATCGGCGGACGAGCTGGTCCCGGTCAAAAGAACGCCACTGATTACATCTGTGGGAACGCAGAAGAAGCGGTGGCTCGCAACATGGAAAAATAGACTCGCTTGCACCAGCAATCAGACGGTCTTTCAGGATCCCGACGGGTTGCTCGATCGGCGCAGCCTGACCGCGTCCGGGTAGCTTTCTCCGCTTATGTCGTTCCGGTCCACCCGGCTACACCACACGGAGCAGGGTACGGTTGACCCGTGCCCTGCTCCGTGCGGGGCCTGAGACAGGCCTGGAGAGGGATTCAAAGCCTGCTTCTTCCGCGAGGCGCCAACAACTTCACTCCTGCCCGCCCCGCGGTCCGCCGCCGAACCCGCCGAACGGGTTCCGCAGCGTCGCCGGGACCCTCCGCCACTGCTCCGGCGTTAGCACCCTCCTCACCTCCTCCAGCGCGTTCCTGACGTTGGTGCGTCCCTCGTTCAGGCGTGGGCCGATCCGCTGGAAGACCGCGCCGGGGTCGGGCTGCGGGCCCGCGCCCTCGATCGCGCTCCGGATCGCCGCCTCCACCGGCGCGTTGCGCGCCTTCAGCGAGTCGGAGATCACCTGGACGCGCGCCGCCTGCTCCTCCGTCAGCCGCAGGGTGTCGCGGAGCGAGAGGATCACCGGGAGCGGGTTGGGGAGCACCCGCTGCATGATGGCCTCCACGTCCAGCCCCCCGCGACCGCTCTCCTCGCCTCCCTGCCGGAACACCCTACCCCCTGGGCCGCCGAAGCGCCCTCCTCCACCGCCACCCCCTCCTCCGCCTCCCCCGAAGCCGATCCCCGCCAGCCCACCGAAGCCGCCGCCCGTCTGCCGCCCCACTGCGATCCGGCCGGAGAACTGCACCTGGAAGGGTGATCCTACCGCGAAGCGGCGCTCCCGCTGCCGCCCGAAGCCCTCGTTCACCTCGTAGCGGAAGCGGTGCGTCACCGGGTCGAAGCCGCGCGGGTACAGGAGCGTCTCGTCGAGGCGCCCGCGCCCCTGATCACCCCACCCGCGGAGGTTCCCCTCGCCGTGGAGCAGGAGGTCCAGCCCCGCGGGGACGTTCATGGCGTCCAGCGAGATCGACAGCCGCCGCCCCAGCTCGGGGAGGTTGGGGCGGTAGGTGGCCCGCAGGTCGAGCGAACGCGTCCAGGGGCCGCGGCAGGAGTTGCGCTTCGCCACCTGTCCAGCCTGTGACTCCAGGCACTCCCGCACCCCGTCGGGGACCGCCGCCAGAACGCGCGCCATCCCGTTGGCGAGCGCGGTGTCCGGAGCGGTGGCCGGGTCGAAGACGAAGGCGACGTCGTTGCGCGCCCCGTCGCCGTTGATGTCACCGCCCACCATGGGGGTGAAGGGGGAGCCGGCAGCCATCCGGCCGATCAGCGTCACCTCGAACGACTGGCGGATCGGGATCCCCGCCTGCAGCGTGAACGAATGCCGCCGCTCCAGATCGCTCCGCGCCCACTCGGGCCGGTTGGGGTCCCCGGAGACCGGCGCAGAGGCGAACCCCTGCTGCGCCGAGCCGTACGAGAAGGAGGACTGGTCGCGGGCCCGCATCAGGGTGTACGACCCCCCGAAGAAGATCCGCCAGGGGAGCGCCCCGTTCAGCCCCAGCGTGAGCTGCTGCGTCTCCGATTCGAGGTCGGAGTTCACCTCGTACACATTCCCGAACTGCGGGTGCACCCGCGACCCGACGAAGGAAACCTCGCCGGTCCGCGGGACGATCGACGCGGGGGAGGCGTACACCGGGCGCCCTCCCTCCGCCTCCAGACGGAAGGCCGGAGTCCCCACCAGGTTCAGGTCGCTCACCCCGAACAGGTTCACCCCGCGCACGTAGCTCACGTCGGCGGTGGCGTTCAGCCCCGGGCGGAGCTGCGCCTGGAACCCCAGCGACCCCCGCCACGACCTCGGGGCCCCGAACCCCGGCTCGAACAGCGTCACCGTGGGCCGGCGTCCGGAGTCGATCGGACCTCCGGTCCCCCCGTCCACGCACGAGGTGGGGATGTTCGCCGGGTCGGCCAGGTAGGCGGACCAGTCAGGGACCGGGACCGCCGCGCCCACGCAGACGAGCTGCGACTCCGCCCGGGCCAGCCCCGTCTGGTCGATGGCTCCGGCGTAGAGGGAGAAGGGCGCGCGGCCGCGGAATTCGCCGATCCCGCCGCGGATGATCCGGGCCGGGGCGCCCTGCTCGTTGAGGCGCAGGGTGAAGCCCGCGCGCGGGCTGATGTGCACCTCCGAGGGGACGCGGTCGGTGTGACGCCCGAAGAGGCTCTCGACCTCAGGGTTGTACTCGGGCTGGCCGCCGAAGCGCGACCCCTCGAGGCGCACCCCGTAGGTGAGCTGCAGCGCCCGGTTCGGCCGCCAGGTGTCGCCGAGGTACAGGGCGGCGTTGAGCCCGCTCCCGTCGGCGTTGCGCTCCGTCAGCGACCGCGTGAACGCCGCCGGGCGCCCCGCCGCGAAGTCCTCCAGCGAGTTGAAGGTGAAGGAGCCCAGGAAGTTGTTGGCGAGCCGCTGCCGGAAGGCGGTGTAGTTCACCAGCCCACCCACCTTGATCCGGTGCGTGTCGCGGAAGAGGAGGGAGAGCTCGTTGCTCGCCTCCAGGGTGCGCTCGCGCGTGGTGGTGGGGAGCGAGCGGTCGCCCCCGAAGGCGAGCTGCGATACCCCGCGCGTCTCGTCGGGGAGGAGCGAGGTGACGCGCACGCGCCCCTCGGAGATCTGCACGTACGGGGTCAGCTCGCGCCGGTCCTCGTTGTATGAGAGGCGGAGGTCGTTGATCCACCCCGAGCCGAACCGCGAGGTGAGCCCCAGCATCCCCCCACCCCCCGTGGTCCCCGTCTCCCCGCCGTTCTCCTTCAGCTCCAGGTAGCCGATCCGGGTGCTGTCCTGGTCGTAGGTGCTCAGGTTCGCCCGCAGCATCAGCGAGTGCCGCTCGGAGAGCGTGTAGTCCACCCGGCCGAGGAGCGAGAGCGCGTCGCCGGTGCGCCGGTACGACCCGGTCAACCCCGTGCTGGGGAGCCCGTACCTCGACCCCAGGATGGAGAGGAAGCGCGCCACCGAGTCGGCGCTCACCCCCAGCGCCTCCAGTACGGAGGGGTTGGCGGTGGAGAGCGCGGAGAGGTCGTCGGTGCGGCGCTGCGCGGTGAAGGACGCGAAGTAGAACAGACGGTTGCGGATGATCGGTCCCCCGATCCCCCCGCTCAGCCGGTTCTGCGTGAACGACCCGCTGAGCGGCGAGATCCCGGCGTTCCCCTGCAGGAAGGGGTCGCGGAGCTGGTAGTTGAAGGAGCCCTGCAGGTTGTTGGTCCCGCCCCGGGTGGTGATCGCCACCTGCCCGCCCGCGAACTGCCCGCGCGATACGTCGTAGGTGGTGGTGATGACCTGGGTGGCCCGTACCCCCTCCTGCGGAACCCCCAGCGGGGAGCCTCCGCCCGCCTGCCCGCCGGTGAGCGCGGATGCGAAGGAGGAGCCGTCCAGCGTCACCTGGTTCAGCGAGGAGCGCTGTCCCGCCACCGAGAACCCGCCCCGCGAGTCCAGCGAGTCTCCCTGCGCCACCGCCACCACCCCGGGCGCGAGCGTGGCCAGGGTGGCGGCGTCGGTGTTCTCCAGCGGGAGCCGGTTGAGTGCCTCGCCGGACAGGGCCCGCTCCTGCGCGGCCGTCTCCCCCCCCCCCGGCGGGGGCCCCCGGCGGGCGACCACCTCGATCCCCTCCAGAGCGATGGACGTGGTCCCCAGGGTGACGTTGGTGACCAGTACGTCCTCGTCCGCCTCCCGCGCCACCACGGTGGAAGCGGCCGCGAAGCCGGCCCGGGAGACCACCAGACGGTAGCGTCCTCCGCCGTCGGGGAAGGTCAGGGTGTAGCGCCCCTGGACATCGGTGGTGGTGGTGCGGGTGATCCCGGACTCCGCCGAGGTGACCTCCACCTGTGCCCCCGCGATCGGCTCTCCGGAGGGTCCGGTCACCCGCCCGCGGAGAATGTCGGTGGTGACCCCGACCTGCGCGAGGAGCGGGGCGGGAGCCAGGAGCAGGAGCCAGAGAACCAGGCGAAGCACACGCATCGGAGCCATCCGGTAAAGGAAGAGACCGCGTCGCCCGCCCCGCTGTGGAACGGAGCGGATCGCTCTTCGATAGACACCCGACGCCTCGCGAATGTTGGACCATGGGAGGTGTAACGGAGATGTATCGGGGCCGTATCTGCCCGGAAACGGTTCGCGCGGCGCATTGCCCCCGGCGGCGGAACGGGGTTAACGTGGTGCGACATCGGGAGAAGGGAGTCCGAGGTAGGAAGCGATGAGCGCACACATCCTGGTAGTGGACGACGAGCCCGACATCTCCGCGCTGGTCGCGTATCACCTGGCGCGCGAGTCGTACCGGGTGCGCACCGCGGCCGACGGCGTGGAGGCGATCCGTGCGGTGGAGACCGAGCGGCCGGACCTGCTCGTCCTGGACCTGATGCTCCCGGGGATGTCGGGGCTGGAGGTCCTGGGCGAGCTCCGCAGGCGCGCGGAGACACAGGACCTCCCGGTGATCCTCCTCACCGCCCGTCGCGAGGAGAAGGACCGCATCGAGGGGCTGCGGCTCGGCGCCGACGACTACGTGGCGAAGCCGTTCTCCCCGCAGGAGCTGGTGCTCCGGGTGGGAGCGGTACTGCGGCGGGTGCGGCAGGCGCCCCCGGCGGCTGCGGGGGGGAAGGTGGTGCGGGTCGGGGCCTTCACGGTGGACACCGGGGCGGCACGCGCCGAGGTGGCAGGGAGGGAGCTGGACCTCACTCCCACGGAGTACCGGCTGCTCCTGACACTGATGGAGCGGCGGGGCCGCGTGCAGAGCCGGCGCCAGCTCCTGGAGGCCGTCTGGGAGGTCACCGCCAGCATCGCCACCCGCACGGTGGACATGCACGTGCAGCGGCTGCGCAACAAGCTCGGCGACGAAGCGGACTGGATCGAGACGATACGGGGATTCGGCTACCGCTTCCGCACCGAGCCGCCCGTGCCCGCGTGAACGCCCCGGCGCGCCTCCGCGCCGACCGGAAGCTCTTCCTCAGCTATCTCGTCCTGATCGGGGTGGTGGTCGCCGCGTTGACGCTGGGGGTGGGCTCCACCTTGCGGCGCCAGCTCACCGGGATGGCCCTGGACGACCTGCGCCGCGAACTCTTCCTGGCGGTGTTCATCCACCGGCAGAGCCCCCGGGTGCCCCCGGATGAGCTTGCCGACCGGCTCGGCGCGCTGAGCGGCCGGCGCGTCACCCTGATCGCCCGCGACGGGACGGTGCTCGGTGACTCCGAGCGCGACGGGGCCGCGCTGGCGGCTATGGAGAACCACTCCGGGCGCCCCGAGATCCGCGTCGCCCTGCGGGGGGAGGTCGGCCAGTCCGTGCGCTTCAGCACCTCCCTCCGCACGGAGGAGGCGTACGTGGCGGCGCCGTCCGCCCGGGGGGAGGTGGTGCGGATGGCGTTCCCGCTGCGGGACATGAACCGTGCCGTGGCCCGCGTGCAGCGCGGGATCTTCGGCGTGGGGGCGGTGGCTCTCGCCTTCGCGGGGCTCCTTTCCTTCGCCTTCAGCGTCGCGGTGACCCGCCCCCTGCGGCAGGTGGTGTCGGTGGCGCGCGACCTGGCCCGGGGGGACCTGTCGCGCCGCGTCAACGCGCGGGACCGGAGCGAGATCGGGGAGCTGGGGCGCGTCCTGGACTCCCTGGCCGAGGAGCTGCAGCGGAGGCTGGGGCAGCTCGAAGGGGAGCGCGCGGAGATGCAGGCGCTGATCGACACCATGTCGGAAGGGGTGGTCGCGATCGGCCCGGACGGCGCGGTGCGCCGGGCCAACCCCGCAGCGCGCCGCATGTTCGGGCTGGCGGACGACCCCCGCGGCCGGACTCCCCGGGAGGTAGCCCACCGCCCCGAGTTCCTCCGGCTGGTGGAGCGCGCCGTGGGCGGGGAGCAGGTGGCCGCCACCGAGCTGCCGTACGACGGCTGGCGGCTCCTCGCCACCGCCCAGCCCCTGGCGGGGGGCGGCGCGGTGCTCGTCTTCCTGGATGTCTCCGCGCTGCGGCGCCTGGAGGACGCGCGCCGCGACTTCGTCGCCAACGCCTCGCACGAGCTCAAGACCCCCCTCACCGCGATCCGCGGGTACAGCGAGACGCTCCTGGACGAGGGCCTCCCACCGGAGCTGCGCCGCCGGTTCGCCGAGGTGGTCAAGGCCAACGCCGACCGGCTGCAGCGGATCGTCGACGACCTCCTGGACCTGTCGCGGATCGAATCCGGCGGGTGGCGCGCGGAGCCGGAGCCGGTCGCGGTGGGGGAGGCGGCCGGGGAGGCGTGGTCGGGGCTGGAGGAGGAGGCGGAGGAGCGGGGGGTGCGCTTCGAGGTGGAGATCGCCCCCGACTGCGGCCACGTCCTCGCCGATCCGTCCGCGCTCCGGCAGATCTTCATCAACCTGCTCCACAACTCGCTGCGCCACACCCCCGCGGGCGGGGAGATCACCGTGGCGGCGGGGTGCGCTCCGCCGCGCCGGGGCAGGGCGCCGGGGAGGTGGGTCCAGATCGAGGTCCGGGACACGGGGTGCGGGATCCCGGCGGCGCACCTCCCGCGGATCTTCGAGCGGTTCTACCGGGTGGACACCGGCCGCTCGCGCGCCGAAGGGGGGACGGGGCTGGGGCTGGCGATCGTCCGCCATCTGGTGGAGAGCCACGGAGGTCACGTGGAGGCCGAGAGCGAGATGGGGCGCGGCACGAAGATCCGCTTCACCCTCCCGGCGGCGGACGAAGTGGACGGGTAGCCGGGAGTGCGGCGGCCGCGCAACGGCCGCCG
>DATAAL010000461.1:0-2235 GCA_036260145.1 Longimicrobiaceae bacterium
TGTGGCGCGGCAACACCTCCCGGAGCAACTCGCTCCACTGCGAGAGGGTCAGCCCCGTCATCGTGCGGAAGACGGCCGGGTGCTTGGACAGGTGCTCGAATCGCAGAATCATCGCTCTCGCTCCAGCAGGCGTTCACACCCACCCTATGCAAGAATCGGTGTTCTGAATCTTACCTAAGGTGTAAAGCAGCATTGTCCCACCACGCCCTGCAATATGCACAATCAGATGCCTCCTGATGAGAGTTCCCGCCCTGCGGAGGCTGGAATTCTCGATAGCACCTGCGCCTCAGCTATTCACACTGGAACCGGAGGGATGGACCATCAGACTACCCACCCACTCCTCCAGGTACTCCGTGCTCCCCGGGAGGAGCGGGATCGCCCCCACCCCCAGCCCCTCCAGCGAGCGCCAGAGCCGGCTTTCCCGGAACACCCCCGGCTCCGCCTCCCGGAAGGGGAAGAGCGCGGCGGCGCGGGTGACCATCCGCTCCGGCGCCCTCCCCTCCCCCGGGCGCACGATGGCGTCGCGGTACCGGTGCAGGACGTTGAGCGCGTCCTCCGGCGGCCCCGGGGAGCCGTAGCGCGCCGTGTACTCCGGGGAGGCATCGATCCGGTACTTGGCGTCCAGCACCACCCGGGTGGTCTCCCCGCCGGGGTGGTGCACCTCCAGCAGGAAGTCCGGCTGCTGGGGGACCAGGAGCGGCTCCCCGCCGAAGCGGGGGTTGTAGACCAGCACCGCCCGCCCCCCGCCCGTCGTCTCGAAGACGAGCGAGTGCTCCCGCCCCCGCCGCAGCAGGACGCGCAGCCCGTGCTCCTCCACCGCCAGCAGGCGGTGCGCGGGGAGGGCCTGCCCCGTCGCGCGCGCCAGGACGCGGGCGAGCGCCAGGAAGCACCAGTACTCGTACAGCACCCCCAGGTCCTTGACCGCCAGCCGTACCGGCCCGCCCTCCAGGTGTAGCCCCAGACGGAGGAGGAGGAGGGCGCGGTGCGCCTCCCGGTATCCCGGGGCGCGGAGGAGCTGCGGGGAGGCCAGACCCGGCGGGGGTGGGCCCGCCGCGGCGGCGAGCGGCCCGGCGCGCAGCAGCCGGGCAATCCGCCGCTCCAGCGCCCCGATCTCCTCCAGGGAGCGGGCGCGGCGCGGGGTGGGAGGGAGCTCCGACTCCTCCCGGAGCAGCCCGGCCAGGCGGCGGCGCGCGCGGAGCAGCTCCGCGGCGATCCAGCGGTGCTCCGGGGTGTCCAGCGTGGGGCGGGGGCGACCCTCCGGGACCCGCTCCCGCGCGGCTGCTCCCTCCGCGACCGGGAACGCGCGCCCCGCTCCCGCCCCGCGCAGCAGGGCGCGGCGCACCCGCGCGTCCGGGCGGCGGACGCGCTCCGCGCGCGCGGGCTCCGCGGCCGGGGCCAGCCCCCAGCGCGGCTGCCGAGCGATCTCGGCGACGGCGCGCTCCAGGTCGGCGGCGGCGTGGCGGAGGAGGGCGAGCCACTCCAGCCGGGTAGGATGCGGGGCGTGGCGGTCCACCCCCAGGTGGAAGGTGGAGCGGAGGTACTCCAGCACCAGCCCGGCCAGAATCTCCCCGGTCTCGGCGCGGAGGCGGGCGTAGTCCTCGGCGTAGTCCAGCTTGGTGGGGAAGACCTCCACCTCCAGGTCGAACTCCGGCACCCCGTCCACGCGCACGGTGAGCTCGCTCCGCCCCACCTGCCCCGCGAAGTCGACGCGCCCGTGCACCACCCGCCCCCCCTCCGAGGCGCGGAGCCCGCGGAGGAGGACGGGGTCGCGGTGCTCGACGGCGACGGTCGCTCCCCCCGTGGCTCGCAGGTACAGCGAGTAGGCGGTCTCCTCGAAGAGCCGCGGCCCCTCGGTCAGGTCGACCCGTCCGGCCGCCCCGTCCGGGACCCCCGCGCGCCAGGTCTGCGCCCCCCAGGCGATCCCCGCCCTCCGCGGACGGACCACCAGCCGCCCCGGCGGAGGAGGCGCGGGAGCGAGCACGGCGGGCTCGGCGTCGCGCGTGGTTCCCCACACCAGGAGGACGCGGTCGGTCTCGACGCGGAACAGGTCGCCCACCCGCGCCTTAGCTCCAGAAGGAGGTGTACCCCTCCGCCAGGAAGCGCTCCCACATCAGCGCCAGGCGGGCGGCCGTGCGCGGGAAGCGGGCGTCCGGGAGGGCGGCGGGGCGGCCCGCGTCCTCCCATGCCTCCAGCAGCGCGCGCGCCTCCGCCTCCGTGGCCGCGGCACGGCCGCCG
>DATAAL010000462.1:0-8432 GCA_036260145.1 Longimicrobiaceae bacterium
GGCGCCGAGCCGGGCGCGCGCCTCCTCCAGCGGCCACGGCTCCACGCGGGCACCCCACGGCAGGGCCGCGGCCTCGGCGATCTCCCGGACCGCGTGCGCCGGTCCGTGCGCCGCCACGAACGCGCTCCCGGGATCGGCGTCCAGGGCAAGCACGTACAGGTCGGCCAGGTCGTCCACGTGCACCGTGGACCAGCGCTGCGACCCGTCCCCCACGTAGCGCACCACGCCCCGGGTGCGCGCCGCCCGCGCCAGCATCGCCGGGGTGCCGCCCCCACGCCCGTACACCACCGCGGGGCGGATCACCACCCCGCGCACCCCCCGCCCGGCCGCGTCCCGCACCCGCCGCTCCACCGCCGGTCGCCACGCCACCAGAGGCGCCGCGGGGTCGAAGGGGGCGTCCTCGTCCGCGACCCGGCCGCCGGTGCTCCCGTGCACCCAGGTGCCGCTGGTGTAGAGGAAGGACTTCCCGCTCCCCTCCAGCGCCCCCAGCAGCGCCTCGACGGCGGCGCGGTCGATGTTGCCCGTACGGGCGTCGCCGGTGGAGGCGGCGTGGACCACGGCGTCCGCCTCCCTCGCCCCGGCCGTGAGCGATTCCGGGTCCGCCAGGTCGCCGCGCAGGACGCGGTGCCCCTCCGCCTCCAGCCACCGCGCCGCCTCGTCGGAGCGGGCCAGCGCCACCACCACGTGGCCGACCCGCGCCAGCGCTCTGGCGACGGCGCTCCCCACGTACCCCGTGCCCCCGGTCAGGAACACCCGCATCGGCCTCTCCCGTCGGTTCGAGTCGCGCTCATCCCGTCCGATGCCCCGTCACGGCCGGTATCCCGGTGGTGCGGAACGGGGCCGGGGCTCGCAGCCCCGGCCCCGGACAGGTCCTACAGGTGCTGCTGGATCCTGCGCTCCAGCACCGGCTTCGGCACCGCGCCCACCACGGTGTCCACCATCGCCAGCCCACCGTGCTCCGCGATCTCGGGGCGGAAGTTGTCGTCGGTGACCACCCCCGTGTTCCCGCCGTTCCCGTCCATGCTCATGGTTCACTCCCGTCGAAGAAGTCGTCATGGCTCCCGGGTCACGCCAGCCGCGCCCGGCGCAGCCGCAGCGAGTTGGTGACCACGCTCACCGAGCTGAAGGCCATGGCTGCGCTCGCCAGGACCGGGCTCAGCAGGATCCCCCAGGCGGGGTACAGCGCCCCCGCGGCCACCGGGATCCCCACCACGTTGTAGACGAAGGCCCAGAACAGGTTCTGCTTCATGGTCGCCATGGTGCGGCGCGACAGGGCGACCGCCGTGGCCACCCCCCGCAGGTCGCCGCGCATCAGGGTGACGTCGCCGGCTTCCATGGCGATCTCCGTCCCCGTCCCGATGGCGATCCCCACGTCCGCCTGCGCCAGCGCCGGGGCGTCGTTGATCCCGTCGCCCACCATGGCCACCGTCTTCCCCGCGCCCTGCAGGCGCTTCACCTCCTCCACCTTCCCCTCGGGGAGCACCTCCGCCACCACCCGGTCCACCCCGGCCTCGCGGGCCACCGCCTCCGCGGTGCGGCGATGGTCTCCGGTGAGCATCACCACCTCCAGCCCCATCCGCTTCAGCCGGGCGATGGCCTCGCGCGAGGTGGCGCGGATCGGGTCCGCCACCGCCAGCAGGCCGGCAAGCCGCCCGTCGACCGCCACGAAGAGCGGGGTCCTCCCGCGCCCGGCCAGCGCCTCCGCCCGCCCCCGGAGCGGCGCAGTGTCCACCGCCCACTCCCGCATCAGCCGCTCGTTGCCGATGGCCACCCCCGAGCCGTCCACCTGGCCGACGGCGCCCCGCCCCGTCTGCGACTGGAACCCGTCGGCGTCCAGCAGGGCGATCCCCCGCGCCGCGGCGTGCTCCACCACGGCCTCCGCCAGGGGGTGCTCGGAGTGCCGCTCCAGCGAGGCCGCCAGCGCCAGGAGGCGCTCCTCGGGGATCCCGTCCACAGCCACCAGGTCGGTGACCGCCGGGCGCCCCTCAGTCACCGTCCCGGTCTTGTCCAGCACCACGACCGTGATCTCCCGCGCCCGCTGCAGCGCCTCTCCGCCCTTGATCAGGATCCCGTGCTCGGCGCCCTTCCCCGTGGCCACCATCACCGCGGTGGGGACCGCCAGCCCCATGGCGCACGGGCAGGCGATGATCAGCACCGCCACCGCGGCGGCGAAGGCGCGCACCAGTCCGGCTTCCGGGGCCAGGATGAACCAGGCCACAAAGACCGCGATGGCCAGCGAGATCACCACCGGGACAAAGACCGCGCTGATCCGGTCGGCCAGCCGCTGGATGGGGGCGCGGGAGCCCTGCGCCTCGCGCATCAGCCGGACGATGCGGGCGAGCACGCTCTCCGCCCCCAGGGTGGTGGCGCGGTAGCGGAAGGAGCCGGTGCGGTTGATGGTCCCGCCGATCACCCGGTCGCCGGCGGTCTTCTCCACCGGGAGCGACTCCCCGGTGAGCATCGACTCGTCCACCGCGCTGGAGCCGGCGACGATCTCCCCGTCCACCGGGACGCGCTCCCCGGGACGGACGGTCACCAGGTCTCCGGCGCGCACCTCCTCCACCGGGACGTCCACCTCCTGGCCGCCGCGGAGGATGCGCGCCGTCGGGGGCTGGAGGTGCGCCAGCGCCCGCAGCGCCGCGGAGGTCTGCCGCCGGGCGCGGGCCTCCAGGGCGTTCCCCGCCAGGATCAGGGCGATGATGAAGACGGTCGCCTCGTAGTACACGTCCGGGTTGATCCCGCGGCTCAGGAAGAACCCCGGCGCCACGGTGGCGAGCACCGAGAACAGGAAGGCCGCCCCCGTCCCCACCGCCACCAGGGTGTTCATGTCCGCGGAGTGGTGCCGGAAGGCGGCCCACGCCCGGGTGTAGAAGTGCCGCCCCGCCCAGGCCATGACGGCCAGCGTCAGCGCCAGCAGCCCGTACGACAGGACTGCCGCCGGGACGCGGTACAGCCAGGGGAGCGCCCCCTCCAGCCCCGGGCTCAGCCAGGTCATGGTCCAGCGCATCACCGGGTCGGCGGCCGGCCCGTGCCCCCCGTGCCCTCCGGCCGACATCAGCGGCATGGAGACGAGCATCGCGACGACGGCCGCCGCGAAGCTGACGCCCGCCTTGCGGCGCAGCTCCCGGAACTCCTCCTCCTGCGCCCGGTCCTGCGCCTCCTGCTCCTCGAAGGCGGTGCGGTCGGACGCGGCCAGCTCCGCCCCGTACCCGGTGGCGAGGATGGCCTCCACCAGCCGCTCGGCGCTGGTCACCGCCGGGTCGTAGGCCACGGTGGCGTTGCGGAGCATCAGGTTGACCGCCGCCTCGCTGACGCCGGGCTGCTTCTCCAGCGCCCGCTGTACCCGTCCGGAGCAGGCGGCGCACGTCATCCCGCTGACCGGGATGGTGACCTTCGCCGCCTCGTCCGCTGTCGTCGTGCCCATGGTCTCCTCGTTCGTCGCGTCGTCCGTCCTACTCCACCACGATCCGGCCCCGCAGCATCCCCATCCCGCAGGTGAACTCGTGGGTCCCCGCCCGCTCCGGCCGGATCTCCACCACGGTCTTCCGGAAGGCGGGGAGGAACCGGCGGACTCCGAAGTCCCCGATCACCACCTCCTCCGAGCACCCCGAGCTCTCCTGCCGGTCGAAGACCAGTCGCACCGGGGCGCCGCGCTTCACCCGTACCGCCGCGGGGGAGTAGCCGCCCCGTACCTCGATGGTGACCTCCTGCACGCCGCCTGGTGCGGTCTCCGCCGCGGCGGCCGCCGCGCCCCGCCCGGCCAGGAAGAAGTACCAGTTCACCCAGGCGATGGCGGCGGCGCCGCCCAGCAGGACCATCCACTCCGTCGCGCTCATGACTTTGCTCCGCGTGGGTTCGCATACCCTCTGGGGGTACAGTCTACATACCCCTACCCCCTATGTCAAGGGCTCCGCTGCCCGAGGTCGCGGCGGAGGCTCGGGTGAGCCGGATACGCTCCGGCGGAGGGGATGCGACACCCCAGCCTACCGGTACTCCCGGGCCAGCCGCCGGGGATCCGCGCCCAGGGAGTAAGCCAGCCGGAGGCGCCACATCAGCAGGGTGGTGCGCAGGATCCCCTGCGCCTCCCAGCGGCGGCTGGAGGTGAGCACCGTCTCACGTAGGCACAGGGGGCGCCCCCGGCGCAGCAGGGCACAGCTCAGCGCCACGTCCTCCATCAGCGGGATCTCCGGGAACCCCCCCGCGGCCTCGAACCACTCCCGCCGCACGAAGATCCCCTGGTCCCCGGTGGCCACCCCGGTGAGGCGGGACCGCAGCGAGATCATCCGCTCCACCACCCGGAGCATCGGATGCCGCCCCGTCAGGCGCACGTCGAAGCGCCCCCACCCCCGCCCGCTCCGCCGCAGCCCCTCCAGCACGCTCCGGTCGGCATCGGCCGGGAGCCGGGTGTCGGCGTGCAGGAAGAGGAGGACCCCACCCCGGGCGGCGCGTGCCCCCGCGTTCTGCTGCCGGCCCCGGCCGCGCTCGGCGAGGAGCACCCGGTCGGCGAGCGGCGCGGCCCTCTCCACGGTGGCGTCCGCGCTCCCCCCGTCCACCACCACCACCTCGTGCCCCCGTTCCCGGAGTGGCTGGAGGGTGGCGAGGGTAGCCGCGATCCCCTCCGCCTCGTTGAGTGCGGGCATCACGATGCTGATCCGCTCTTCCGTTCCATCAGACATCTTCTTCCAGGGCTGGGGTCTACTCGGCTGTGCCGGACAGTATGGAGCGGCGGGGACGGAAACGAAAAGCTTGACGCTACGAAATCCGCCGTACATCATTACGAAAATCATCGTAATAACACGGACTCAGGATGACCCGGCCCCCCCCGCAGCCCACCCCCGCCGAGCTGGAGATCCTCCGGGTCCTCTGGCAGCGCGGGCCCAGCACCGTGCGCGAGGTCCACGAGACGCTGCACCGCTCCGAGCCGGTGGGGTACACCACCGTCCTCAAGACCCTGCAGATCATGACGGACAAGGGACTGGTGGGGCGCGACGAGTCGCAGCGGGCGCACGTTTACGAGCCCCGGATCAGCGAGGAGGCCACGCAGCGGCAGCTCGTCCGGGATCTGCTGGACCGGGCCTTTGGAGGCTCCGCGGCGAAGCTGGTGGTGCGGGCGCTCTCCGGGAGCCGGGCCTCGGCGGAGGAGCTGGAGGAGATCCGGACCCTTCTGGCCCGTCTGGAGGAGCAGAGGTGAGCACCCCCGAGATGGTCCTGCTCAGCTGGGGATGGGCGCTCCTCCACAGCGTATGGCAGGGCGCGCTGCTCGCCGCCGTCGCGTGGCCGGGGCTCCACCTCACCCGGGACGGCTCCCCCCGGGTGAGCTACGCGCTCTCCTATTCCGGGCTCCTCGCCCTGCTCGCCGCGCTGCCGCTGACGGCGTCCTTCCTCTACCTCGCGGCGGAGGACCGGCCTCCCGGGCGGGTGGGGGTGCCGGGCGATGCCTGGCTCGCGCTGGATCCCCGGCTCCACTCCGCATCGCCTCCCGCCGGGGGACTGCCGGGACCCGCGGGCCTCGCCCACGACGTGTTCCTCCTGGCCGGCCCCGCGCTGCCGTGGGTGCTCGGCGCATGGACCCTCGGCGTGGTCGTCCTCCTCCTGCGCGTCGCGGGTGGGTGGTGCCTCACGCGCCGGCTCCGCCGGGAAGCAAGCCGTCCCACGCCGGTGCACTGGCGTGTCACGGTGGCGTCGCTGGCTCCGCGCCTCCACGTCCGGACCGCGGTCGGGGTCCGCGAGTCGGACCGGGTCGAGGTGCCCGCCGTGGTCGGGTGCCTGCGCCCTCTCATCCTGCTCCCCACGGGGCTGGCGAGGGCGCTCGGCCCCGCGCAGGTGGAGGCGATCCTCGCCCACGAGCTTGCCCACGTCCGGCGCCGCGACGTGCTCGCCAACCTGGTGCAGGTCGCGGCGGAGACGCTCCTCTTCTTCCACCCCGTTGCGTGGTGGCTCTCGCGCCGGGCCAGGATGGAGCGGGAGCACTGCTGTGACGACATCGCGGTCGCGCTCTCCGGGAACGTGCTGGGGTATGCCCGTGCGCTCACGCGCCTGGAGGAGGCCCGCAGCAGCCTCCGCCTGGGGACCGCGGCCACCGACGGGGCCCTGCTGCCACGGATCCGGCGGCTGGTCGCGCCGGAGCACCCCCCTGGACGGGGGGCGGGGTCCCGCCTGGCCGGCGTGCTCGTTCTCCTCGGCTCCGGGGTGCTCCTCGCCGCGAGCCCGCACCTCCTCGAACCGAGCGTGAAGGACCTCGCCGGCCGCCGTACGCCCCCCCCGCAGACGACCATCCGGGCCGAGGACCCGGGCGGAGCCTTCACCCTCACCCTCCAGGGCGGCCGCGCCGTCGCCGCGACGATCTCCGGGGAACCGATTTCCTCCGGACGCCTCCGGCAGAGCGCGGACAGCGTCTGGTTCCTGGGCGCGCGGGGGGAGCCCCTCTTCGCCGTCGCGCTGAAGCCGGAGGGAGGCGGGATCACCTGGCACCCCCGCATGCCGCGGCGGGTCCGCTAGACTCCTCCACAACCCATCGTATCACACCCAGGCCAGGGAGTCCGCTCCATGCTACGAAACGCTTCGTATTTCCTCGTGCTCGCCGTCCTCCTCGGCGCCCCACCCGCACCCGGGCAGGCGCTGCCGGACACCGTCGGGGGGCTGCTCCGGACCGACCGGGCGGTCGCCGCGGCCGGGGTGGGGTTCGGAGCGAGGATCTGGCCTGGCTTCCGGCCCGACACCATCGCGACGCACTACGTGATCCCGAACCGGGCGAAGCTCCTGGTCCGCTGGCCCGGGGAGCTGCCGCAGGGCTTCTCCCCCCTGCCGGGGGTGCCCGGCGCCGGCTGGGCGGACACGCTCCGGGTCTCCTTCCCCCGGGGACGGCCGATCGCCTTCCTCTCCGTGGATCCGGCGGCCACCCCCGCCGCGGTCGTCGGTGTCGCCGTCCACGAGGCGTTCCACGCGCACGAGGAGTCCGTGCGCCGGAGCGGCCGGCGGTTCGGCCGGGGGGAGGACGCGCTGCACGTGGTGCGCTACCCGGTCTTCGACGTGCAGAACGAGGCGGCCTTCGCCCTCGAGGCTAGGCTCCTGCGCCGGGCGCTCGACGCACCCTCCCGGGCCGAGGCCCGGCGCCTGGCCGGCGAGTTCCTGGTCCGCCGGGAGGCCCGGCAGGCCCGGCTGGACCCCGCGTCCGTGGAATTCGAGAAGGCCGCGGAGCTGCACGAGGGTCTGGCCCAGTACACGCTGCCGCGCGGCGTGGAGGAGCTGAGCCGCGGGATCCGCCCCGAGTGGAGCGCGGACGCGGCGAGGCTGCTGGACGCGGAGCGGGCGCTCCTGGATCGGGTGCTCACCGCCGCATCGCAGTCGGTGCGGCGCAGGTTCTACGCCACCGGCTCGGTGATGGGCCTCCTGCTGGACCGGCTCACGGGGGGCACGTGGAAGGAGCGGGTGGTCACGGAGGACCGGTGGCTCCAGGAGGTGCTCGCCGACGTGGTGGCCGACGAGCTCCCGGCCGCGCGCTCGCGCTCCGCGCGGGAGGACGACGGGGAGCTCGCCCGCCTCACCCGGGAGGCCGCGGGGGCGGTGTCGGCGGTCCGGGCCCGGCGCGGCGCGCAGCGGGACAGCCTCCTCTCGCGCCCCGGGACCCGGGTGGTGCTCGACCCCTCCGGGACCCGGGAAGGGCGCTTCCAGTGGTGCGGCTTCGATCCGCAGAACGTCCTTCCCACCGGCTCTGGACAGCTCCTGCACACCCGTTTCCTCCGCGTGTGCGGAGGGGAGGGGATCACCGCGGAGCTCGACCAGCCGGTGGTGGAGGAGCAGACCGCGGGCTCCCTGCACGCGGTGGTGGGGGAGGGGGACTCCCTACGGATCACGGCCGCCGGGAGGCCGGTGCCGCTCCCGGACGGCGGGGGGGTGGAGGTGGCGGAGCTGGAGATCCGGTCTCCCACCCTCCGGGTACGGGCTCCGCGCGCGGTGCTGATCGGGACGGCGAGGCGCCTGCTGGTGGTGCCCCTGGAGCGAGGGCTACCCCCGCGCGGCGGGGACGGGGGAGACCCGGAAGCGGAAGCGCGCCTCCGGCTGCTCCCCCGGTCCGGGGGCCACGGTCCGCTCCACCAGGACGGCCGTGCCGTCCCGCCCCACCAGCAGCACGGTGGAGGCGCGGGTCCCGTACCCCGGGGTGGTGATGAAGGGGGAGGAAAGGGCCCGCTCCCGCTCCAGTCCCACCCCCGTGTCGGGGAGGAGGAGGTCCGGAGCGGGCTCCGCGTCCGCCAGGATGCGGAAGAGCGCCTCCACCTCCGGCTCGCCGCCGTCGGCCAGGGTCTCCCGCAGCCCCGCCTTCCCCCGCTCCACCTTGGGCCAGGGGGTGTCCAGCAGGGCGTTGCTAACCCCGTAGATCCCCGGCTCCAGCTCCACCCCCCACTTCCCCCGGTTGGAGGCGTACAGTAGCCGCC
>DATAAL010000463.1:0-8755 GCA_036260145.1 Longimicrobiaceae bacterium
CGCTCCTGTTGGGCCACCCACACCTTCCACCCCTATTTTAGATCCTTTTATGACAATTTAAGTATACAACCCGACACGATCCGCTCGCATCGAAGGGTTGCAGTAGCCGTTCTTGTGATCGATGTAAATACGCGGCATAACACTAGCATGTTTTTACGGCATAGGGGTGGACTCCCTCCTCCGCCTCCGGAACGCCACACGCTATTGCCTGAGTCCGGCTCACCCGTAACTTGAAAACAGATGGGCTTTTAACGCTGAACTTTACGGTGCGGCGGCTTGCCGATACTCCTGGAGGAGAGAGGAAATGAGTGAAACGACGGGCCGGAACGCTCCTACCGAGCAGGAATCCCGTGAGGTAGCCGAAGCGGCGCGTGAGACCGAGTGGACGGCGCCCAGCTTCGTTCGGGAGCTCTTCCTCGGGAAATTTCGCCTGGAGCTGATCCATCCGTACCCGCAGCAGAGCCCCGAGGACCGGCGGAAGACGGAGGCCTACCAGGCGAAGCTGCGGAAGTTCATGGTGGAGAACGTCGACTCCGACGAGATCGACCGCACCGGGGAGCTCCCCGAGCACGTGCTCCAGGGGCTGAGGGAGCTGGGGGCGTTCGGGCTCAAGATCCCCGAGGAGTACGGCGGGATCGGACTGTCGCAGGTGGGGTACGGGCGCACCATCGGGATGGTCACCAGCATGGACGGCAATCTCACCGCCCTGCTCTCCGCCCACCAGTCGATCGGGGTGCCGCAGCCGCTGAAGATGTTCGGGACCGAGGAGCAGAAGAAGAAGTACCTCCCGCGGCTGGCGAAGGGCGCGATCTCCGCTTTCGCGCTCACGGAGCCCGAGGTCGGCTCCGACCCGGCGGCCATGACCACCACCGCGGTGCCCACCGAGGACGGCGAAGCCTTCATCCTCAACGGGGAGAAGCTCTGGTGCACCAACGGCACCATCGCCGAGCTCCTCGTGGTGATGGCCCGCACCCCCTCAAAGTTCAAGAACGGGCGGGAGATCCCGCAGATCACCGCCTTCATCGTGGAGGCGGACTGGCCCGGCGTGGAGGTGACCCACCGCTGCCGCTTCATGGGGCTGAAGGCGATCCAGAACGCGGTGATCCGCTTCGACAACGTCCGCGTCCCCCGGGAGAACATCATCTGGGGCGAGGGGCGGGGGCTGAAGCTGGCGCTCATAACCCTGAACACCGGCCGGCTCACCCTCCCCATGAGCGCGGCGTACGGCGCCAAGGTGGCGGTGGAGATCGCGCGGAAGTGGGCGGCGGAACGGGTACAGTGGGGCGCTCCCATCGGGAAGCACGACGCGGTGGCCCAGATGCTGGGTGCGATGGCGGCGGACGCATTCGCCATCGAGTCCATGGCCGAGCTCTCCTCCGTGCTGGCGGACCAGGCCAGGACCGACATACGCCTGGAGGCGGCGATCGCCAAGCTGTGGACCACTGAGGTGGGGTGGCGGATCATCGACGACCTGCTGCAGATCCGTGGCGGCCGGGGGTACGAGACGGCGGACTCGCTGGCCGCGCGGGGCGAGCTGCCGATCCCGGTGGAGCGGATGCTCCGCGACTTCCGGATCAACCGCATCTTCGAGGGCTCCTCCGAGATCATGCGCCTGTTCATCGCCCGCGAGGCGGTGGACACGCACCTGGACGTCGCGGGCGAGCTGATCAACCCCAAGGCGACCACCCGGCAGAAGCTGGGCGCCCTGGCGAAGGCGGGGGTCTTCTACGCCACCTGGCTCCCCAAGCAGTTCGTCGGCAAGGGGCAGCTCCCCTTCTACGGCGAGTTCGGCCCGCTCGCCAGGCACCTGCGCTTCATCGAGCGCACCTCCCGGAAGCTCGCCCGGAACATGTTCCGGGCGATGACGCAGTACCAGGCCGGGCTGGAGCGGAAGCAGGCGGTCCTGGGCCGCTTCGTGGACATCGGCGCGGAGCTGTACGCCATGTCGGCGGCGTGCGTGCGCGCGCAGGCGCTGAGGGACACGGAGCACGGGCGGGAGGCGGTGCGGATGGCCGATGTCTTCTGCCGCCGCTCCCGCCTGACGGTCAAGAAGCTCTTCCACGACCTGTGGAACAACGCCGACAGTCCCACCTACCGGCTGGCCCAGGAGGTGCTCCAGGGGAAGCATGCCTGGCTGGAGGAGGGCGCGATCTGGTCCATCACGGACGAAGGACTCGCCCCCAGGCCGGGGCCCATGGAGGCCATGGTCGGGGAGCGGATCTCCGGCGAGCGGGTGGCGACGCAGGCCGGCGCGGCCGGGTAGCCAAACAGGCTTCGCCGGATGTATGCGGACGGCTCATGGCCCCAGCGGGATGCCTCCCGCCGGGGCCGTGCGTCTTTCCGGGCGCCCGCGAGCGCGTAGATTGGTCGCTTCCGGCTGCCAGCCCTGGTGCCGGCGAACCGTGCACGTATCCGGAGAAGGGAAATGGTCGGCATCGTAGCGAATCTGCGTCGCCTCGTACGTGGGATCGGTCTGGACGTGGTCTCCTACCCCCGCTGGAACACGGCGCCCTGGGCCCTGAAGCATCTGCTTCCGCAACTGCGGATCACCTGTGTGCTCGACGTGGGCGGACACCACGGCGAGTACGGCCTGATGCTCCGGGAGATGGGCTACCAGGGCCACATCGTCTCGTTCGAGCCGGTACCGGAGAGCTTCGCCGTGCTGAAGGAGCGCTGCGCCGGGGATCCCAGGTGGCACGCTCATCCCTACGCTCTGGGCGCGGAGGCGGGGGTCCTCCCCCTCCACATCACCCGGGAGAGCGACTTCGTCTCCTTCCTCGATCCCGATCTGGAACGAGGGGGACACTTCGCGACGGCTCTGGCGGTCGAGAGGTCGCAGGAGGTGCCGGTGAAGCGGCTGGACGAGGTCCTGGACGACTGCATCGCTCACATCTCCGATCCGGTGCTGTTCCTGAAGTCCGATACGCAGGGGTATGACTTCCACGTGCTAGAGGGGCTCGGGGCCCGCATCGGGGAGATCCGCGGGCTGCAGATCGAAGTCGCCCTGCAGCCGCTCTACCGGGGGATGAAGGGATTCAACGAGTCGATCTCGACCCTGGGCGAGCTTGGGTTTGAGCTCTTCTGCCTCAGCCCCATCACCCACGACGAGTCGTACCGGGTGATCGAGTACGACTGCCTCATGCGGCGCGCACCGACTTCCACCTGATCCCGGCCCGGGCTCCCACCTCCACCCGATTTCCCTTGCCCCAAACAGGCGTTCGGGGCGATATTTCCGCACGGACCAGTTCGCGTCCCCGGACCCGGACTGATCCCGTTAAGCCGTTCAACGGCATCGACATCCGGCTTTGTCCCGGCCCGTTCCGAGAGGCTTCTGCCCTATATGTGCGGCTTCTGCCACCTGCACTGCCACTCCGAGTACTCGCTCCTCGACGGCGCCAACCGCATCGGGGACCTGATCCGGCGTGCCAAGGAGTTCGAGCAGCCCGCTCTGGCCCTTACCGACCACGGATGCATGTTCGGTGCGTGGGTGTTCCAGGAGCAGGCCAGGAAGGCTGGGATCAAACCGATTATCGGGATGGAGGCGTACGTCGCCCCCGGATCGCGTCTCGAGAAGAGCAAGGCGAAGGGGGAGAAGGGCTACTACCACCTCGTGCTCCTCGCCCGCGACTTCCAGGGCTACAAGAACCTCACCAAGCTCACCTCCATCGGCTACACGGAGGGCTTCTACTCCAAGCCCCGCATCGACCGCGAGGTGCTGGCGAGGCACTCCGAGGGGCTGATCGTCACCTCCGCCTGCCTGGCGGGCGAGATCGCGCAGCACCTGATGGAGGACCGCTGGGAGGAGGCGCGCGAGGCGGTGGCGTGGCATCAGGAGGTGTTCCGCGACCGCTACTACCTGGAGGTGCAGGGGCACGACTCCGGGGGGCAGGATGAGCTGAACCGGCGCATCTTCCGCCTGGCGGAGGAGATGAACGTCCCGGTAGTAGCCACCAACGACGCCCACTTCCTGAGGGCGGAGGACCACCAGGCGCACGACGTCCTGCTCTGCATCGGGCTGGGGAAGGACTTCTCCGACCCCAACCGGATGAAGTACGACAACCAGCTCTACTTCAAGAGCGGGCCGGAGATGGCGGAGCGCTTCCCGGACCGCCCCGACGTGCTGGAGAACACCCTTCGTATCGCGGACGAGATCAACTGGTCGTACCCCAAGGGGTACCACGTCCCCCGCTTCCCCACCGAGCAGGAAGGGTACTCCAGCGAGGACGAGATGCTCCGCGCCTGGGTGTGGAGCGGCGCGCTGAAGCACTACGCCCCGGAAGGAACTCCTGCGGACGCGGATCCGAAGACGGTTCTCGCGGCTGACATCCTCGAGCGGGTGGAGTACGAGCTGGACGTCATCACCAAGCTGGGGTACTCCGGCTACTTCCTGATCACTGCCGACTTCATCAAGTGGGCGCGCGACCACGACATCCCTGTGGGGCCGGGCCGCGGCTCGGCGGCGGGCTCCATCGTGGCGTACTGCACGGGGATCACCGACATCTGTCCCATCAAGTTCGACCTCCTCTTCGAGCGCTTCCTGAACCCCGAGCGCGTGTCGATGCCCGACATCGACGTGGACTTCTGCTTCGAGCGCCGGGGAGAGGTCATCGAATACGTGCGGGAGAAGTACGGGCGTGACGCGGTGGGGCAGATCATCACCTTCGGGACCATGAAATCCCGCGCGGTGGTCAAGGACGTGGGACGTACCCTGGGCTTCCTCCCCCAGGAGACGGACCAGCTCGCCAAGCTGATCCCCAACTCCCCCGCGTACTCGCTGACCGTGGCGGAGGCGATCGAGAAGATCCCGGAGATCCGGGAGAAGTACGACAACGACGAGCGCTACCGCCGGCTCCTGGACTACTCCACCACCCTGGAGGGGCTCTCCCGCCACTCCAGCGTGCACGCGGCGGGGGTGGTGATCGCCCCCGGGCCGCTGGACGAGTACGTCCCCGTCTGCACCCAGAGTACCAAGGGCTCCGGGGGCGGGAGCGGCGA
The DNA here is from genome assembly GCA_036260145.1 of Longimicrobiaceae bacterium. Lineage (GTDB taxonomy): Bacteria > Gemmatimonadota > Gemmatimonadetes > Longimicrobiales > Longimicrobiaceae > JAFAYN01. The sequence continues at coordinate 4,996 of DATAAL010000463.1, forward strand.
GACCATCATCGTCACCCAGTACGACATGACCTGCCTGGAGAAGGCGGGCATGCTGAAGATGGACTTCCTGGGGCTGAAGACGCTGACGGTCATCTACGACGCGGTGAACCACATCCGCGCCCGCCACGGAGCGCTCCGCCACCCGGAGACCGGGGTGGAGTACGACCGGCCGGAGGACATCCCGCTGGACGACCCCGAGGTGTACCGGATGCTGGCGCGCGGCGGGACGGCGGGGGTGTTCCAGTTCGAATCCGCGCTGGCCACTGAGAAGCTGCGGGCCATGAAGGCCGACCGCTTCGACGACCTGATCGCCGCCAACGCGCTCGTCCGCCCCGGACCGCTGGACATGGGGATGGACCTGGTGTACATCCGCCGCAAACTGGGGCAGGAGCAGGTGAAATACCCGCACCCGGACCTGGCGGAGGTGCTGGAGCCCACCTACGGCGTCATCGTGTACCAGGAGCAGGTGATGCGTATCGCGCAGATCCTGGCCGGGTTCACCCTCGCCGAGGCGGACGTGCTCCGGAAGGCGGTGGGGAAGAAGGACGCCGAGCTGATCAAGAAGGAGCTGGGCGGGTTCGTGGAGCGTGCGGTGAAGCTTGGGCACGACCGCCGGATGATCCAGGACCTGGCCGACCAGATCGAGGCGTTCGGCCGCTACGGTTTCAACAAGTCGCACTCCGCGGCGTACGGGCTGCTGGCCTACCAGACGGCGTGGCTCAAGTGCCACTACCCCGCGGAGTTCATGGCGGCGCTGATGTCGTCGGTGGTAGACAAGATCGACGACGTGGTGGCGTACATCGCCCAGTGCCGGGAGATGGGGAAGTACCTCCCGCGCATCGGCCGGGATGGGGTCGAGGTGCTCCCCCCGCACGTGAACGAGTCCAACTGGAAGTTCGCGGTGGTGGGCGAGGGGGTGGGGAAGATCCGCTTCGGGCTGGGCGCCATCCGCGGCGTCGGCGAGGGAGCGGTCCGCTCCATCCTGGCGGCGCGCATCGCGGAGGGACCGTTCCGGTCCATGTTCGACTTCCTTTGCCGGATCGACCTGCGGCTCTGCAACAAGCGGGTGGTGGAGGCGCTGATCTGCGCGGGGGCGCTGGACGGCTTCGACCAGGGGGGAGGGCGAGCCCAGCTCCTGGCGGGGCTCGACGCGGCGTTCGACGCCGCGCAGACCAAGCAGCGCGAGGCGGATCGGGGCGTCATCGGCCTGTTCGACGATGCCTCCGCGGACAACGCGGCGATGTCCCCCCTCGCGCCGCCGCCCCTCCCACAGGTGGAGAAGTGGCAGGAGAGCGAGCGCCTGGCACGCGAGAAGGAGATCCTGGGCTTCTTCATCTCCGGGCATCCTCTGGACAAGTTCCGTGAGGACGTGGCACTTTTCGAGCGGGTGAACACCGCGAACCTCCGGGAATTCCGCGATCAGAAGATCGAGCTGGCGTGCGTGGTCACCGAGGCCGCGCGGCAGATCTCCAAGAAGGACGGCTCCGAGTGGGGGCGGATCACCGTGGAGGACTTCTACGGCACCGCGACGGTGCTCGCCTTCGGGGAGGCGTGGGCCCGCTGGAAGGAGGTGCTCCAGCAGGACACCCCCGTCCTGATCCGCGGTGCGGTCTCCAGCCGGGAGCGCGACGAGGAGGACCCACCGATCTTCCTGGACGGCGCCGCCCGCCTGGCCGACCTCCGTGAGAGCGGGGAGGTGGGAGTGTGCATCGAGCTGGGCTCCGAGGACGCCGACCGGGAGCGGATCCGGCAGGCCAGAGAGTGCTTCGCCCGGAACCCGGGGCCGGGGCCACTGGTGGTGGTGTGGCGCAACGGGGGGACCATCCCCCCGGGCGACGAGCCCCGCCTCCGCTCCCGCACCATCCGCATCGCTCCGCACGAGGGGCTGCTCAGCGAGCTACGGTCGGTGCTGGGGGAGGCCCGGGTGAAACTGACGAGGGAATAGGAGGGGCCGTTTGGCTACCGTTGCTCATCTCGACTTCGAGCGCGCCATCGCGGAGGTGGAGGACCAGATCACCCGCCTGCGCGCCCTGGCGCGCGAACGGGGGCTGGACGTCTCCAGCGAGCTGCGCTCGCTGGAGCGGAAGCTCCACGAGCTCAAGGAAGACACCTTCCGGAACCTTTCCCCGATCGAGCGGGTCCAGGTCGCGCGTCATCCGCGCCGCCCGTACACTCTGGACTACATCGAGCTGATCTTCACCGACTTCGTCGAGTTGCACGGCGATCGCATGTACCGCGACGACGATTCGATCGTCGGGGGGTGGGCCCGCCTGAACGGCGACTCGGTGATGGTGATCGGCCAGCAGAAGGGGCGCGACATGAAGGAGAACCTGCGGCGCAACTTCGGGATGTCGCACCCCGAAGGGTACCGCAAGGCGCTCCGGCTGATGAAGCAGGCCGAGAAGTTCGGCCGACCCGTCGTCACCCTGATCGACACCCCGGGGGCGTACCCCGGGCTGGGCGCGGAGGAGCGCGGGCAGGCCGAGGCCATCGCCCGCAACCTGCGCGAGATGGCGGCGCTCCGCGTCCCGGTCGTGGCGACCGTGATCGGCGAGGGGGGCTCCGGGGGCGCGCTGGCGATCGGGGTGGCCGACCGGGTGCTGATGCTGGAGAACAGCATCTATTCGGTGATCTCGCCCGAGGGGTGCGCGGCGATCCTGTGGAAATCGGGGTCGGAGCGCGAGAAGGCGGCGGCGGCGCTCCGCATCACCGCGGAGGACCTGCGCCGCCTGGGGGTGATCGACGACATCGTTCCCGAGCCGGCCGGCGGGGCGCACTCCAACTGGGAGGCGACCGCGGAGGCGCTCCGCGACGCGCTGCTGCGTCACCTCGGCGAGCTGCGGGAGCTCCCGGTGGAGGAGCTGCGCCGCGCCCGCTGGAACAAGTACCTGACCATGGGGGAGTGGCGGACCCTCCGCTGACCCCTTCCGTTGAATCGAGGCGCTCCGCCCGCGCGGGGCGCTCAGCATAGAGGTGGTACCGTGAGCCTTCCACTTCCGGTCTTCCAGCCGGCCCCTCCCCTCCGCGAGCTTCCGCGGGTGGTGGAGGTGGCCTTCAAGGGGAACCGCCGCGACTACTTCAGCAGCACCGACCTCGACCTGCGCGTCGGGGAGTGGGTGATGGTGGAGGTGGAGCGCGGGCGGGACCTGGGCCGCGTCCGTACGGTGGGCGGGGTGGCGGCGAAGAAGTGCTCCAGCTGCAGGTCCGCGGGCTCCGAGGAGGAGGCCGTCCCCACAGCGCGCGTGGTGCGCCGCGCGGAGCCGGCCGAGGTGGAGCAGCTCCGGGTGCTCCGGGTGGACGAGGAGCGGGTGCGCCGCGTCACGCGGGAGATGGTGGAGCAGCACGGGCTCAAGATGAAGGTCAGCGAGGTGGAGTGGCAGTGGGACCGGAACAAGCTGACCATCTACTTCACCGCGGAGCGCCGGGTCGACTTCCGCCAGCTGGTACGCGACCTGGCGCGGACCTTCCGCACCCGGATCGAGCTGAAGCAGATCGGGGTACGCGACGAGGCGGCGCTCCTGGGTGGGGTAGGACGGTGCGGCCGGGAGCTGTGCTGCTCCACCTGGCTTCGCGAGATCAAGCCGATCTCCCTGCAGCTCGCCAAGGACCAGAACCTCTCGCTCAACCCGCGGCAGGCGGCTCCTCCTCTCGCCGGCGCCGGCGGAAGCGGAAGTCGGGAGAGGCAGGGCCGACGGATAACTGAGGAGCTACCAGCTTTCAGCTACCCGCTGCCAACTGCCAGCTCCATAACGAATCAGCG
>DATAAL010000464.1:0-3631 GCA_036260145.1 Longimicrobiaceae bacterium
CCGCGCGCCTCGCCCATGGCCCGGTACGCCAGCTCCCCCTGCGTGTCCGGGTCGGGGCCGCCCAGCTGCTGGGCGACCAGGGCGGTGGCCAGGTCCGAGGCGGCGCGGTACTCCAGCCCGGAGTGCACCCCGATGGCGGAGAAGAGGTCCGGGTAGGTGGCGCCCAGGGTCACCGCCATGGCCCCCCCGGCGGACATCCCGGCGGCATGGATCCGGTGCTCGTTGACCCGGTACGCCAGCTTCACCTGGTGGACGATCCCCGCGATCAGCACCGGCTCGCCCCGCCCCCGCTGCTGGTGCGCCGGCTCGAACCAGTTCCAGCACCGGCTCCCGTTCGCCCCGGGGTCCTGTTCGGGGTAGGCCACCAGGAAGGTGTGGGACTCGGCCACCGAGGCCATGGCCGTCCCGGCGGCGAAGTCGGCCGCGGTCTGGGTGCACCCGTGCAGCATCACCACCAGCGGCACCGGCTTCGCCCCGGTGTAGCCGGAGGGGACGTACAACCGGTAGCTCCGGGTGCCGTCCGCGCCGGAGTGGCTCCCCTCCACCCAGCGTCCGGTCCCGTCCTGCGCCGGGGAGGGCCCGGCGGGGGTCCGCGCCATGGTGATCGGGGCGCCCTCGGAGCACGCCACCAGCACCACCGCGGCGGCAAGAGCCAGCATCGTCCGCATTCCCGCCTCCCGGCTGAGGGTGAGCACCGTTTCGTCCGTCAGAACCCGAAGAAGCTCACGATGATGGAGCTGGCGTCCGGCCCGCAGGGGTCCGCGTACGACCCCGCCGTGCTCCCCCCGGACCACTGGTGCCCCAGCCCGCTGACGACGTACTTCTGGAGCATCACGGCCCCGGTCGCCGAGTTCCGGTAGTCGTAGCGGGTGTAGCTCCGGCACGCCGTCCCGGACGCCGAGGCGTCGGGGGTGTTGTCCACCTCCCCGTCGTCCAGCGCGTCGTACAGCAGGTCGTTGGTCTGGGCCCACTGCTGCACGGTCTGGTGCGCGTTGGTGAGGCTGACCGTACCGTCCGAGGTGCCGTGGAAGACCAGCGTCGGCATCGGGTGCCGCCCCGTCGTGGAGGCGTTGTAGCAGTCCGTCCCCCGCGTGTCCGGGTTGTACGAGCTGCCGGAGTTCATGGCGCTGGTCGCGCCGCCCGAGGTGGTGGCCGCCTTGTACATCAGCCCGGCGAAGGAGGCCACCCGCCTGACGTGGTCGGGGTAGGTGCACCCCATGATGACCGACATCGCCGCCCCCGCCGAGAACCCGGCGACGCCGACGCGCGCGGCGTCCACCCGGTAGCTGGACTTCACCCAGCCGATCATCCCGGCGATGAGCGAGGGCTCCCCGCTCCCCCGCGCCTGGTTGACGGGGTAGAACCAGTTCCAGCAGTCGAACGAGTTGTACGCCGTGCCCTGCTCGGGGTACAGCACCAGGAAGTTGCGCGCGTCCGCGAAGGCGTTCATCCGCGTCCCCGCCGCGAAGTCGTACCCGTCCTGCGAGCACCCGTGCAGCATCACCATCAGCGGCCGCGCGGTGGCCCCGTCGTACGCCGCGGGGACGTACAGCCGGTAGAAGCGCGAGCCGTAGGCGTTGGTGTAGGTCCCGTCGATCCACGTCCCCGTGGCGGCGGCCGAGACCGCGGGCGATGGGCCGGCCACGGTCACCGGAGGAAGGGTCGGCACCTCGACCCGGTCACCGCAGGCCGCGTGGAGCGTGCACGTCAGGACCACGAGCGGGCGGAGAGACACGTTCATGTCAGCCTCGATGCGCCAGGTGTCCAGGATGCCGTACTTCACACGGAGGTGCCGGCTCGATGCCGGTGGCTGCAGGATCCCGCCGAGGAGCCCATCGCCCCACCCCGGGGCGCTTCGGCGGTGCCGGACACGGCGCCGGGTGATCCGTACGCTCGTGGCTCACTGGCCATCCGCGGCCGTGTCCGGCCGGGGCGCACGCTCGGGTCCTCAGAAGCGGTAGGCCCACAGCTGATCGTAGTACGGGGTGGAGGTCGCCGCCCCGTTCGTCGGAAAGTTCCAGCCGATGAAGCGGTAGCCGGGCCGCCAGTAATACTCCGCGTCGGGGCGGCCGCGTCTGCTGGGCACGGCGTCCACCAGCGGTATCCCCTGGGTGAGGTTGCCCAGGTTGGCGTTGGGGAGAACCTCTACGGTGTGGGCCTCGGAGTCGAGCCAGAGATAGTTCTGATTGCAGGTGTCGAACCACGCGCCTCCCGATTCGCACTCGCTCTGGCTCTTGTAGTTCGCGTGCTTGTCCTCGGCCACCCAGACCAACGGTCGACCCCGGTAGGTGCCGTCGGGGTAGGTGAGGTACCCGAAACCGACGTCCTGCGTGTGGTCGGTGAACGAGCCCCAGTGGGCGGACAGCTTGGCACCGTACAGGTCCCACCGGCCGTTGTACTCTCCCACCTGCACGATGATGAACTCGCTGTCGCCCAGGTGAGCCTCCATGTTGCCGATCGGGGTGCCTCCGTCCTCGTAGTACGACAGCGCGTAGAAGATCCGGAACTGGCCGTACCCGTCCAGCTGGTAGTTGGCGTAGGTGACCGACCAGTACGGCTCACGGCCCAGGTTGTCGTCGGCCCGATTGATGGCGAGGTACGGGCGGAAAGCGTAGGCCAGCTCGTACTCGCACTGGTCGCGGATCCCGTCGGCGTCCGCGTCGCCCACGGTCGAGAGGCAGGTGTTGTAGGTGAAGCCGCTGGGCAGGAGAAGCCCACTGGTGCCCGAATAGTTGCATGCCGGCCCGTACTCGGGACGGCAGTTGGGGTTGCAGAGGTACGGATCGGTTTGGCACGGATCGACGTAGTTCGGCGTGAATTCCTGCTCGCGGGTGCTGACGGTCTGCCGAGGATGCCTGGGGGCGGCGAGCCGTGTGGCCTCCGGGTCGGGTCCGAACGTCGCCTGTGTGGGAAAGATCCCGAGCACCGCATAAGGGACGCTCGAGTGCGTGGGCACCGAAACGGACTCGCCGTTTGGTCGGAACCCCGGGAGGGCCGCCGCCAGCCGGTCGACAGACCCCAGGGGGACCGAGGCACCGACGACCACGATGGTGTCCCCGCCGCTCCACCTCGCCCGGTGCAGGGCGACCGGCATGATCAGCTCCGACTCCGGCAGGCGCTGGATCAGCTCCGAGACCTCCCTGCGTGACACCCGGAGCGAGCGGGACAGAGCGGCCAGGAGAGCCGCGCCCCGCTCTCCGCGTACGTAGCTCTTGAAGTGGAGGGAGTGCTTGGAGAAGGGGGAGTCCCTCAGGTCCTCCAGGAATTGCTTGCGGATCTGCGGGCTCTCCAGCGAGAGGGCGAGCCCGCGCGCGAGAAGCTGGTACTCAGCCTCGAAGCCGGCGGTGCTCTGCGAAGCCTGGGGAGTCGCCGCGGGCTCCGTGGTGGCAACCGACCGGTCCGTACACCCCGACAGCAGCGCAAGTCCGACCAATACTCCGATAATGATCCCTCCACGCCTGCTCTTCATGGAGCCCCCTGTGGAAGATGGAGATCGATATGGGTTGGAAAAGCGAATCCGTACTGGAGCGCGATCCGAATGAGCTGATCCCTGCGCCGGGTCGTGTGCCCGGTCCGCCAGCGGGGACGATACGGCCTCCGAGCAGGGTGGTGAGCGCGGCGGCGCCGGCAC
>DATAAL010000465.1:0-7040 GCA_036260145.1 Longimicrobiaceae bacterium
GTCCCTGCAGCAATCCTTGTCGCAGCAGCAGTCGCCGTCGCGGCAGCACTCCTCGTGCCGGCACTCGCCGTCCCGGCAGCAGTCCTCGCCCTCGCAACAGCACTCGCCGTCCTTGCAGCAGTCCCCGTGGTCGCCACCGGAGTGGTGCGCGGAGTGGCCGGCCGTGGCGGACCGGTGGAGCTGCGCGAGCCGGGTCTTCTGCTCGGGGGTCAGGACCGCGCGGGCGCCGGCCGCGTCGTCGGCCCCGAGCCCCTGGAGCCGACCCACCTGGGCCTCGGTCAGCCCTAGGTCGGCGCGGTGCCTCAGGAGCATCGCCGGGGTGAGGGCATGGTCGCCGTGCCTGGCGTGGCCGCCGTGCGCGCCCCCGCTCGTGGCGTGGCTCCCATGGTGCGCGTGCGCCGCAGGGGTCTGCGCGGTCAGCCGCCCGGCGGGGGCGAGCGCCACCCCGAGCGCGGCAAGGGCGATGAAGAGTGTATTCCGCTTCATGATCGTTCTTTCCTCCGGAATCAGAAGTATCGGGTTGATCGGATGCCTGCCGGCCCGGAGCCGGCGGGGCTACGCTTCCGGAGGGTGGAACGGGCGGTCCGCGAGGAGGAGGTCGCGCGCGTCCCGAGGCGGGGCGAAGGAGTGCGCATCGGAGCGGAGGGCCATCGCCTGGAAGGAGCCTTCCACGCCCACGAAGCTCCCCAGGCACGACCCCGCGCCCCCGGGCACCATCCAGGGACAGGCGGGGGCGCGGTCCTCGTCCCCGGCATCCGGGGACGGCGCCGGAGCCGGATGCCCGTCGGGGTGCCCGTGGGCGTGTCCCGCCGGGGCCGCCGCGACGCTCCCGTACCCGGTCTCCTCCATGGCGCACAGGGCGGCCCACGCACCCCCCGTCCAGGTGAGGACCAGGGCGAGGAGCGCCAGGAACGCGGCGGAGCGGGTGCGCGGACTCATACCGGAAAGCTAACCCGGAGCCGGGACCCGCTCAAGCCGGGAGCCGTCGGACCGGGGGGAACGGACCGGAAGGGAGCGCTACCGCTCCACCTCCTTCGAGAGCTGCTCCCGGAAGCCGTCGAGCCAGGCGGGTCGGGGGGCCTGCGAGCGGGCGTACAGCGACTCCACGAAGTCGGCCATGGAGCCCACGGACTCGCGGCGGAGAACGGCGGGGAGGTCACGCAGCAGCGACCACGCCGCGATCACCGCGACGGTGGCGTCCACGGGACGGTCGCCGCGCGACTGCTCCCGGAGGAACCAGTCGACCAGCTTGCGCCGGTTGGCCTCGTACGGGGAGGCGCCGTCCAGGAACTTCTTGAGCCCCATCGGGCTCAGTCCGATCCGGTACGCCACCTGGCGCAGCGACGTCTCCTGGACGCGCAGCTCGGCCGTCTGCCGGATGCGCTCGGTGCTGGGCACCTCTCCACGCCTAGGCACGAGCCCTCCTCACGCAGGGAGCGCCGGCGTGGCGTAAGCTCTGTTTACTTTTCGCTGGAGTACACTGGACAGTTTAGAGGGCGGGCGGCAGCGGGGCAAGGTTGCCGGGTGACGGCCCGCGGTCCCTGCGGCGTGGAGGGTCCGGACCGCTCTCCCGGCAGGTTGCCCGCGCAGCCGATTCCGCTACCTTGTCCGCGGGCCGCGCCGGCGGCCGCCGAAGACGCTACCCTGCCGACCGGGACGCAGATGCCGCTCCTCCGACCTCTCTCCCTCGCCGCCCTGTTACCGCTGCTGGCCGCGCTCCCCGCCGCGGCGCAGGCCCGGGACGGTGCTCCCCTCACCCTCCGCACCCGCCCGGAGCGGACGGAGTACCGCGAGACCAGCCGCTACGACGAGGTGGTCGCCTTCCTGGAGGCCGCGGCGCGGGCCGCTCCGGACCGGCTCCACCTCACCACCTTCGGGTACACCTTCGAGGGACGCCCCCTCCCGCTGGCGGTGTGGGGAACGGTGCGGGACGCCACCCCGGAGGCCGTCCTGGCCTCGGGGAAGACGCGCGTCTACCTGCAGGGGAACATCCACGCGGGGGAGGTGGAGGGGAAGGAGGCGCTGCAGGTCCTCCTCCGCGACCTGGTCAACGGCCGCCACCGGGAGTGGGCGGACTCGCTGGTCCTCCTGATCGCCCCCATCTACAACGCCGACGGGAACGAGCGGATCAGCCTGGTCAACCGGCCGCACCAGCACGGCCCCGTCGGGGGGATGGGGCAGCGCCCCAACGCGCAGGGGCTCGACCTGAACCGCGACCACACCAAGCTGGACTCCCCGGAGGCACGCTCCCTAGTGGGGATGCTGAACCGGTACGACCCGCACGTCCTGGTGGACCTGCACACCACCAACGGGACGTACCACGCCTACCACCTCACCTACGCCCCTCCCCTGCACCCCGCCACCGATCCCGTGCTGGTGGACGCGCTGCGGGCGGAGTGGCTCCCCCGGGTGACCCGCGCCATCCGCGAGACGGAGGGGTGGGACCTCCACTACTACGGCAACGTCCCCTCCCCGGAGTCCCCTTGGGCCGCGGCGCGCGGGGCGGAGCGCGGGTGGTACACCTTCGACCACCGCCCCCGCTTCGGGAACAACTACGCGGGGCTGCGCAACCGCTTCGGGATCCTGAGCGAGGCGTACGCCCACCTCACCTTCCGGGAGCGGATCGAGGTCACGCGCCGCTTCGTGGAGGAGGTGGTGGGGTACGCGCACCGCCGCGCCTCGCTGGTGCGACGGGTCGTGGAGAACGCCGACCGGACCGCGGTGAGGGGGCAGCCGCTGGCGCTCCGGGCGCGACACCGGCGCACCGGGGAGAGGGAGATCCTGATGGGCGCGGTGGCCGAGGAGCGCAACCCGTACAGCGGGGAGCCGATGATGCGCCGGCTGGAGGTGCGCCGCCCGGAGCGGATGGCGGACTACAGCACCTTCGAGGCCGCCGAAACGGAGCGCGTCCCGGGGGCGTACCTGGTCCCGGCGACGCTCGGGGCCGTGACGGAGCGGCTGGCGGCGCACGGCATCCGCTTCCGTCCGCTGGCGGTCCCCACCCGGCTGCGGGTGGAGGAGTTCCGCATCGACTCCACGCGCGTGGCCGCCCAGGAGTTCCAGGGGCACCGGGAGCGCACGGTGTGGGGGCGGTACGTCCCCGTCGAGCGGGTCCTCCCTGCGGGGACGCTGGTGGTCCCGACCGACCAGCCGCTGGGGAGGCTGGCGTTCATCCTCCTGGAGCCGCGCTCGGACGACGGGTTCCTGAGCTGGAACCTGCTGGGCGACGCGCTGCAGGACACCGGACCGTACCCGGTGCTGCGCACCCCGGACCCGGTACCGTAGATGAGCCCCGCGGGCGACTACGAGCGGGTCTACGCCGTGGTGTGGCGGATCCCCCGGGGGCGGGTGGCCACCTACGGGCAGGTGGCAGCACTCGCCGGGCTCGGCGGCCAGGCACGGCGGGTGGGGTACGCCCTGCACGCCCTCCCGGACGGGACCGCGGTCCCCTGGCACCGTGTGGTCAACGCGCAGGGGCGGATCAGCGCGAGGGGTGGAGAGCCCGGCAGCGTCCTCCCGCAGCGCTTCCGGCTGGAGGAGGAGGGGGTGGAGTTCGACGAGCAGGACCGCATCCCTCTGGAGCGCTTCCGCTGGCGGCCGCGGCGGGGCGTCCGACGAACGGATCCGGAGTGACAGATCGGCACACCGATCGAGGAGCCGAATGGCGGGACGCCCCTACATCCTCGCGGAGACCCCCTGGAAGACGGTGCGGGACACCGCCTACCGGGTCGCCGTCCTCCCCTGGGGGGCCACCGAGGCCCACAACCTCCACCTCCCCTACGCCACCGACACCCTCCAGTGCGACTACGTCGCCGCGGAGGCGGCGCGGCGCGCCTGGGAGGCGGGCGCGCGGGTGGTGGTGCTCCCTACGGTTCCGTTCGGGGTGAACACCGGGCAGCTCGACATCCCGCTCTGCCTGAACATGAACCCCTCCACGCAGGCCGCCCTTCTCGCGGACCTCGCCGGCTCCCTCTCCGGGCAGGGGATCCGGCGGCTGGTGATCCTCAACGGGCATGGGGGGAACGACTTCCGGCAGATGATCCGGGAGCTGCAGCCCCGCACCGACGTCTTCCTCGCCGCTGTGAGCTGGTGGAAGGTGGCCGACGGGACGCGGTTCTTCGACGACCCCGGCGACCACGCGGGGGAGCTGGAGACCAGCGTGATGCTGCACGTCGCGCCAGAGCTGGTGTTGCCGCTGGAGGAGGCGGGGAGCGGCCATGAGCGCCGCCCGCGGATCGCCGCCCTGCGGGAGGGGTGGGCGTGGACCCCGCGCCGCTGGACACAGGTGTCCGCTGATACCGGGGTGGGGGACCCCTCGCCTGCCACGGTGGAGAAGGGGCGGGCGTTCCTCGAGGCGGCCACCGGGCGGATCGCCGCCTTCCTGGTGGAGCTGGACGCCGCCGACCCCGACGACCTGTACGAGTAGCGGCGCGGGCCGCGCTACTTGTTCCTCCCCGGTGGGCGGGCTATGCTGCATCCCCCGGCCGCGGTCCCCCGCCCACGCCGCCCCGCACCCATCCGGAAGCACCCATGGACATCACCCCGGCGGAAGCAGCGGCGCCCGGTGCCGCGTCCGTACCCACCCCTGACGAGGCCCGCGTCGAGGCCACCCTCCAGAACTGGAAGCGCAAGCTCCTGGACCTGAGCCGGCGCAACCGGGCGTTGAACTTCCGGCCCAACCGGGTGACCACCGTCACGGTCGTGGACGAGCAGCCCGCGGAGGTGTTCCGGAAGCTCTACCTCCGCGACCGGGCCATGCGCTTCCGCCCGGCGCCGCCGAAGCCGGGGGAGGCCGATGCCACCTGGGAGCCGGCGACCGCGACGATGCCCCCGCCCCTCCCCGGCAAGGCGGACGCGCTGGAGGAGATCGAGGAACAGGGCCCCTCCCCCGACTACGTTCCCTACCAGACCGCCGCCCTGGACGTCCGCCAGCGCGACGACGAGCTGCAGACCACGGCCGACCCGGAGCACCTGGACCGCTCGCTGCGGCGCATCGACGAGCAGGCGCGGACCAGCCTGGAGGAGCAGGGGGTGAACACCCTCTTCCTGGCGCTGGGGATGCTGCACTACCGGGAGGACCGGAACTCCGCGGAGACCCTCCGCGCCCCGCTGGTGCTCCTCCCGGTGGCGCTCGATCGCAGGAGCGCCCGCACCGGGTACACCGTGCGGGCCACCGAGGACGACCCCATCGTCAACCCGGCGCTCGCGGAGTACCTGAAACGCACCTTCGGGATCACCCTCCCTGACCTCCCGGAGCTCGCCGACCTCCCGGAGACGTACGACCTGCAGCAGCTCTTCGGGGGCATGGCGGAGGCGGTGGTGGGGCAGGAGGGGTGGCAGGTGAAGACGGAGGTGCACCTGTCCTTCTTCTCCTTCCAGAAGTTCGTGATGTACAAGGACCTGGAGGCGAACGCCCCCGCCTTCGGCGCGCACCGGCTCATCCGGCAGGTGGTCCTGCGCAGCGGGGAGCTGATCCGCTCCCTCCCCGACGACGTGCGCCATGCCGAGCTGGACCGGGAGTTCGCCCCGGAGGCTACCGCGCAGGTGGTGGACGCCGACTCCAGCCAGCTCCGCGCCATCCTGGCGGTGAGCCGGGGGAGCGACCTGGTGCTGGAAGGACCCCCGGGGACCGGGAAGTCGCAGACCATCACCAACCTGATCGCCCAGGCGCTCGCCGAGGACCGGTCGGTCCTGTTCGTGGCGGAGAAGATGGCCGCGCTGGAGGTGGTGCACTCCCGGCTGGTGAAGGCCGGGCTGGGGGAGTTCTGCCTGGAGCTGCACTCCACCAAGGCCAACAAGCGCGCGGTAATGCGAGAGATCGCCGCGGCGCTGGACGCCTCGCTGCAGCGCCCCCCCGCCGGGGAGCCGGTCGCGGGGCGGATCGCCGCGGTGCGCGCGGAGCTGACCTCCTACGCGGAGGCGGTGCACACCCCCCACGGCGCCCTGGGGATGGCCCCGTACCAGGCGTACGGCGAGCTGGAGCGGGTGCTCTCCGCCCCCAAGCTCCGGCTCACCCGCCCCATCGACGCGCTGACCCGGGAGGGGCTCGCGGCCACCGAGCGCGACCTGCGCGACCTGGCTGCGGCGGTGGAGCCGGTGGGGGATCCCGCCGCGCACCCCTGGCGGGACAGCACCCGGACCTTCTACTCGGAGCAGGAGCTGGACACCGCCGCGGAGTTCCTGTCCTCCCTCCGGGAGCGCTTCGGGCGCATCCTCCCCCTGGCGGAGCGGGCGGAGACGGAGCTCGGCCTCTCCCCGGTCCGGACCCTGGCGGACGTCCACACCGCCGCCGCGGTCGCGGGGGTGCTGGCCCGGTCGCCGGGGGCGCCGCTCGCGGTGCTGCAGAGCGAGGCGTGGAACTCCCCCCCGCCGCTCGCGCTGGAGACGGTGGAGCGCGGCCGCACCGTCCGCGCCCTCCGGGAGCGGGTCGCGGAGCGCTTCAACCCGGACGTCCTGGAGTCCGAACACGCCGCCGACGCCGCCTTCATCGAGGCGAAGGAGAGCAGCCCCTTCCGCTTCCTCAACTTCCTCAGCGGCCGCTTCCGCGCCATCCAGCAGCGCTGGCTCTCCTACCGGCTCCCCTCGTACACGGGGACGCTGCGGGAGCAGGCGGCCGAGATGCGCAGGGTCGACACCCTGCGCCGGGAGCGGGCGGCGCTCGCCCGGGACGACGCACAGGCCCGGCAGCTCTTCGGCGCCCTCTGGCAGGGGGAGCACTCCGACTGGGAGGCGCTGGACAGGTACGTCCGCTGGGTGGTAGAGTTCCGCGGGACGTGCGTGGCGCACGGGCTCCGGGAGCAGGCCGTCGCCGCGGCCACCCGCCCCCACCCCGACGTGTCGGTGGCGGTCTCCCTGCGCGACGAGACCGTCCGCGCGGAGGAGGAGCTGGCCGCGCTCCGCACCCTGGCCGGGTGGCCCGCGGAGTACCTGGCTGCCGCCCCGCTGGCGGAGATCGCCGCGCGGGTGGAGGCGCTCCACGCGGGGGTAGGGCTGGCCCCCCGCTGGGCCGCCTTCGAGTCGGTGCGGGCCCGGGTGGCCGC
>DATAAL010000466.1:0-10829 GCA_036260145.1 Longimicrobiaceae bacterium
GTCGGACAGGGGCTGCGGCTCCGCCCCCCCGCGCGCCTCACGCCGCGGGGAGGACATACGCCACCTCCGCGGGTGCCAGGGCGATGGAGGAGGGGACCGGCTCCCCCTCCCGGGGCGCGTCGTCCCGGCAGACGCGGTACAGGCGGAGATCCCCCCGCCGCGGCTCCCCGTGGAGCTGCCGGGCGAGGGGGATCTCCCGCGGCTCCTCCCGCACCTTGTTGACCAGGATCCACCCCCGCGGGGAGTCCCTCCGCTCCTCCGCCCTCCGCTCCAGCACCAGGGTGTCGCCCTGGAGGCCGCCCACGGGGCGCAGGACCCCCTCCCCCTGCAGGAGCGGGTGGACCAGCTTCAGCCGGTTCACCCGGGTGATGAAGGCGCGCAGGTCCCAGGCGCGCCGCTCCCAGTCGGAGGGCAGGGTGCGCACCACGTCCACCTGCCTGCGGAACCCGAACTCGTACCCGGTGGTGATCATCACCCCCGCGGAGAAGGCCGCCGCGAAGGCGTAGCGCTGCCGCTGCACCGCCTCGCTCCCCTCCGTCTCCGCGGCCAGGCGGGGGGTGTCGTGCGACTCGGGGAACGCCACCGACGGGGCGATGGTCCGGAACTCCTCGTGCTGCTCCAGCGCCCACGGCTCACTGAAGTCCCACCACTTGCTGGAGTTGAAGAAGTAGTGGAAGCCGGCCTCCCTGAGCGCGGCTACATCCTCCACCGGCGCTCCCAGCGTCTCCGCGAAGAACTCGGCGTCGGGGCGGACCCGCCGCGCCTCCTCGATCAGGCGGCGCCAGAGCTCGGCCGGGACCTTGTAGGCGGCGTCGCAGCGGAAGCCGTGGAACCCCAGCTCCAGCGAGTCGCGCACCAGCGCCGCCCAGAAGTCCCACAGCGCCTCCCGGTCGCGCGAGCCCTCGTTGTCGATCTCCGCCAGGTCGCCCCACACCGTGATCTTCGAGGGGTCGTCGGGGTCGCGGACGAAGGGGCTCTGCACCTCCCCCCGCGCGTCGCGCACGTACCACTCCGGGTGCTCGCGGACCAGCGGGGAGTCCCTGGAAGTATGGTTGACTACCAGGTCCATCATCGGCCTCAGCCCCGCCTCCTCGATCCGCCGCACCACCTCGCGCAGCGGCTCCAGACTCCCCGGGTCGGCCCCGGGGGGGAGGAAGAGGGGGTTCAGCCGCCGCAGCTCCTTGGGTGCGTACAGGCTCCCGGAGAAGCCCGGGTAATGCCAGGGGTTCAGGTAGAGCCAGTTGAACCCCATCTCCGCCGCCCGCGCGGCGTGCTCCGGCCAGCGCGTGGTGGGACCCACCAGCCGCGGGAAGAGGTTGTAGATCAGCGGTGGGGTCACACGCCCTCTCCCACAATGGCGCGGATCCCCTGCACCGGGAGCCAGATCCAGTCCGGGCGGTTGTTCAGCTCGTACCCTAGCTCGTACACGGCCTTCTCCAGCTCGAAGACGTCCAGGACCCGGCGGAAGACCGTCTCGTCCTGCGGGATGAAGCTGGCCCCCCGCGTGGCCTCGCGGTACGCCGCCAGGTACACGGAGCGCACCTCCTGGCGCCACGCCTCGGTCCATGCCTGGAGCGCGGCGCGCACCCGGATGTCCGAGGTGTCCAGCCGGGCGAACGCCGTCCGTACCGCGTAGTCGAAGGAGCGGAGCATCCCGGCCACGTCGCGGAGCGGGGAGTACTTGGCGCGCCGCTCGGCGAGCGGGCGGGCGGGCTCGCCCTCGAAGTCCAGCACGAACCACTCGCTCCCGGCCGCCTCCGGGTCGGAGGCGCGGAGCACCTGCCCCAGGTGGAAGTCGCCGTGGATCCGCGTCCGGGTAACCCCCGACTCGTTGAGGAGGCGCAGGTCGTCCGCCCGGTACCGCAGCCCGGCTCCCTGCCGGACCAGGGTAGCGAGGTCGTTGAGAGCGTCGTGGGGGAAGGCGCCGGGGATGGCGTCCAGCCGCCGTCCCACCTCGTCCAGCACCCTGCTGACGTCGCGCTGGTAGGCGTCCATCCACGTCTGGACGTCGTCCTCCCCGATGAGCTCCGGCATGAAGTCCGGGTGCTCCTCCCCCGCCGAGGCCAGCGCGGCGTGCAGCTCGCCCGTGACGGTGCCCAGGGAACGCACCGCGGCGTGGAAGTCGCCCATCATCCGGCGGTTGGCGTCCTGCCCGGCGACGCTCTCCGGGTCGGCGGCGCTGCGGCTCGCGGCGGCGAAGTAGCGGTCCAGCGCCCGCTGCGTGTACGCCCAGGCGTCGCCGGTGTTGGCGACGAAGCGGAACACCCCCACCACTGAAGCCGTCGCCATGGCTTCGCCCGTGTAGTCCAGCCACCCCGCCAGCGCCGGGATGCCGCGGAAGGAGGTGTACTCCACCAGGAAGCGGGTGATCTCCAGATCGGGGTTGATCCCCGCCTCCAGCTTGCGGAACACCTTCATGATCAGCCGGTCGCCGAAGATCACCGAGGTGTTGCTCTGCTCGGCGCTCCCCCGCCGCACGGGGGTCAGGCGGCCGCCCTCGTGCTCCAGCGCGGCCGCGCGGTGCCCGCGGAAGCGTCCCGCGGTCCCGCGGCACTCGCTCTCCTCCCGCAGGATGCGCAGCAGCGACAGGGCGCTGTACCGGTCCACCAGCGCCTCGTACAGCCGCACGTGGCCGCGGTCGGTGGCCACGGTGGTGATCGGGTGGGCCTCCACCCCGCGCTCCAGCGGCGGACGCAGGGAGAGCGGGAGCACGTACAGCTCCGGGTCGCCCTCGGCGTAGCGCACCCGGACCACCGCCAGCATCCAGCGGGTGCCGTGCTCCGGGGCGATGATGGCGTGGTCGGTCAGCTCCACGCCCACCACCTCGCGTGCCTTGCCGCGGAACCAGCGCTGCTCCCGGATCCACTCGCTGGGAATGGCCTCCACCAGCTGCGACACCGACTCGTGGGTCTCCAGCACCGCCCGGTCCTGCTCGGCCCACTCGCGGGCCAGCGCCTCGTCCAGCTCCGCCCCCTCCTCGGCAGCGCTGACCTTCCGCAGCCCGAACCAGAAGAAGCCGTAGGGGCTGAGGGTGAGCGCGTAGGGAGTCTCGTCGATGGGGAGGAACTCGGTGTGGCCCAGCAGCTCCACCGGGACACGCCCGGAGAAGCGGGCCAGGTCCAGCCGTACCGCCTGCGCCGCGTCCGACAGGTTGTTGACCACCAGGATCACGTCGTCGCCGTGCTGCCGCAGGTACGCCAGGACGTGCGGGTTCTCGGGCTGGAGGAACTCGATGGAGCCGCGCCCGAAGGCGTGGTGCTGCTTGCGCACCTGGATCAGCCGCTTCATCCAGTTCAGCAGGGAGTACGGCGACTTCTGCTGCGCCTCCACGCTGATGGCCTGGTACCCGTACACCGAGTCGGTGATGACCGGGAGGTAGAGCCGGGCCGACTCCGCCCGCGAGAAGCCGGCGTTGCGGTCGGGGGACCACTGCATGGGGGTGCGTACCCCGTCGCGGTCGCCCAGCCAGATGTTGTCGCCCATCCCGATCTCGTCGCCGTAGTAGATGATCGGCGAGCCGGGCATGGTGAACAGGATGGAGTTGAGCAGCTCGATCTTCCGCCGGTCGTTATCCATCAGCGGGGCCAGCCGGCGGCGGATCCCCAGGTTGATGCGCATCCGCGGGTCGGCGGCGTACTCGTTGTACATGTAGTCGCGCTCCTCGTCGGTCACCATCTCCAGGGTGAGCTCGTCGTGGTTGCGCAGGAACATGCACCACTGGCAGTCGTCGGGGATCGGCGGGGTGCGCTGGATGATCTCAACGATCGGCTTCCGGATCCCCTGCCGCACCGCCATGAAGATCCGCGGCATCAGGGGGAAGTGGAACGCCATGTGGAACTCGTCCGAGTCACCGAAGTAGGGGCGCACGTCGTCCGGCCACTGGTTGGCCTCCGCCAGGAGGATCTTCCCGGGGTGCTTCGCATCCAGCCGGGTGCGGAACTCCTTGAGGATGGCGTGCGTCTCCGGGAGGTTCTCGCAGATGGTCCCCTCCCGCTCGATCAGGTACGGCACCGCGTCGGCCCGGAAGCCATCCAGCCCCCGGTCCAGCCAGTACTCCATCACCTGGAACATCCTCTCCTTCACCTCCGGGTTGTCCCAGTTCAGGTCCGGCTGGTGCGCGAAGAAGCGGTGCCAGTAGTACTGCCCGGCCACCGGGTCCCAGGTCCAGTTGGAGGGCTCGGTGTCGGTGAAGATGATGCGCGCCTCCTTGTACAGCTCGTCGGAGTCGCTCCACACGTAGTAGTTGCGCTCCGGGGAGCCTTTCGGGGCGCGGCGGGCGCGCTGGAACCAGGGGTGCTGGTCGGAGGTGTGGTTCAGGACCAGGTCGGCAATGACCCTAAGGCCGTGCCTGTGCGCCTCGTCCAGGAAGCGCAGGAAGTCGTCGAGGGTGCCGTAGCGGGGGTGGACCCCGTAGTAATCGGCGATGTCGTAGCCGTCGTCGCGCAGCGGCGAGGGGTAGAAGGGAAGCAGCCAGATGACGTCCACCCCCAGGTCGCGGACGTAGTCCAGGCGATCCACCAGGCCGCGGAAGTCGCCGACTCCGTCGCCCTTGGAATCCTGGAAGGCCTTGACGTGCAGCTCATAGAAGACGGCATCCTTGTACCACAACGGATCGGAACTCACTAGACGGGCTCCTCGGACGCAGGTTCAGGTTCAGGGTGCGCGACGCGTTGCAGAATTCGTTCCGGGATGGGTCGGGGCAAGGGGCGGCGTCCCGCTATCTGGTAGAGCTGGCGGGACCGCTCCCGCCCGCAATTGACGTGCGCGGACGGGCGGCGTAGCTTGCGCGGCGATCCGGCCTCCCCCGCCCCGGCTTCCCCGTCCGCCCGTCCCGGCCTTCCCGGAGCGTCTGCATGCGTCTACGTCGGTTCCTCTCGCCGGCCGCGGCCTCCCTGCTCCTGCTCCCTGCTCCGGGGTGTGATGGCGGCCCCTCCTCGCCGGAGCTGGAGCCGGGGGTGTTCGCCGCGGTCAGCGTGGACTTCGGCGCGCCGGTCGCGGGCGTCAGGTCCATGAGCGGCCTCCTCCTGGGCACCCGGGACGGCTCCCCGCCCGACTCCCTGATCGCACCGCTGCAGCCACGGCTCTGGCGCGACCGCTACCTGTCGAACGTCCCGATGATCACCGGGATGGGAGCCCGCTACCACTTCCTGCTCTCCGACCACTGGGGCTACCCGATGGACGGCTGGCCCAGGGGCCGTCCCTTCCAGGACCCCGCCGGGTGGGAGCGCTTCGTGAGGGACATGGCCGTGCAGGCGCGCGGGATGCCGTTGATCTGGGACGTGTGGAACGAGCCCGACCCGCACGGCCCCACCTTCTGGGACGCATCCGAGGCGGAGTTCTTCCAGACCTACCTGCGCGCCTACCGAGTCCTTCGGGAGGTGCTCGGCCCCGAGGCCGTCGTCGCGGGCCCGAGCATCGCCAAGTACGACGAGGGGTTCCTGAAGCGCTTCGCCGATTTCTGCCTCGCCAACCGCTGCGAGGTGAACGTGCTGACCTGGCACGAGATGGGGGTGCACCGGCCGCTCTCGGTCATCGAGGAGCACCTGCGGACCATCCGCCGTGACATCGTACAGAACCGGAAGTATGCGCCGCTGAAGATCCGCGAGATCCACATCAACGAGGTGGTGGGGCCCCAGGAGACCCAGAACCCCGCGGCCATCCTGTCGTACCTCCGGTACCTGGAGCTGGGCGGGGCCGACGCGGCGGCCCGCGCCTGCTGGGGGGAGCCGGGGAACCAGAGCAGCTGCGAGAACAACACCCTGGGGGGGCTACTCACCCCGGGTGACTTCCGCCGCCGGGCGTCGTGGTGGGCGAACGCCTGGTATGCGGCGGGCGCCGACTCGCGGGTGAAGAGCGAGGTGACGGACGAGCGGGTGGCGAGCCTCGCCAGCCGCTCCGTCGACGGCCGCGCCCAGCTGCTGGTCGGCTACTCCAGCGTGAGCGTCGCCGAGGCGCCACAGCGGGCATCGCTCTCCCTCCGGCTGGAGCGGCTCGGCGCCCTGCCGTTCGCGGCGTCCGCCGGCCGGGTCCGGGTGTCGGTGTCCCGGGTCCCCAACGGCGGTCTGGACGCGGTGCCGGCCCCTATCCCGGTGTTCACGCGCGACCTGGAGGTAACGGACGGGAAGGCACGGCTGGTGATCGAGGGAGCGGAGCGGGACGCGCTCTACCGGGTGCTGGTAGAGGCTGCGCCGTAATCGTCAGAACTGCTCGTCGAACAGCTCCATCACGTTCTCCCGCAGCCGCGCCCACCAGGGCCGCCGCCGCCACTCCGCCAGGCGGATCTCCTTCGCGCGCGCCAGGTCCTGCAGGAAGGTGCGCTCCAGCTGCGCGCCGAAGCGTGCGTCCACGATCCCCAGGACGTTCTCCTGGTTCAGCTCCATGGAGCGGATGTCCAGGTTCGCGGAGCCCACCACCGACCACACCCCGTCCGCCACCAGCGTCTTGGTGTGCATCATGGTCGGCCGGTACTCGTAGACGCGCACCCCCGCCTCCAGCAGCTCCTCGTAGTGCGCCTGCCCCGCCCAGCGGACCGGGGCGGCGTCGGTGTTCTCCCCCGGCATCAGGATCCGCACGTCCACCCCCGCGCGGGCCCGCTCCTTGAGGACGCGGATGAGCCCGTGGTCGGGAACGAAGTAGGCGTTGGTGATGTACAGCCGCTCCCGGGCGCAGGCGAAGGTGAACCAGAAGAGCTTGCGGAGCGGGAGGTGGTCGTCGGACGGGGAGCTGAGGACGCCGACGTGCACCGAGAGCGGCTCGCCCGTGAGGGAGAGCTCCGGGTCCGGCGGGTAGAACGCCGGGCCCACCAGCACCTCCCCGCCCACCACCGACCAGATCTGCGCGAACGCGGCCTGGAGGCTGCGCGCGGGGGGTCCGGTGACCCGCACCATGTCCTCCCGCCACTGCGCCGGCGTAGTGGCGTTCCCCAGCCACTTGTCTCCCACCGCGGCGCCGCCGGTGTACCCCACCTCCCCGTCGATGACGATGGCCCGGCGGTGGTTGCGCTTATGGAAGCGGGTGATCTCCCCGAAGCGGAGCCGGTGGAAGATCTGGACCTTCCCCCCCGCCGCCCGCAGCGAGTCGAAGCCACTCGCCGGAGCGTCCAGCGCCCCTACCCCGTCGAGCGTCACCCGCACCTGCACCCCCGCGCGGGCCCGCTCGATCAGGGCGGCCAGCACCAGGTCGCTCGCCTGTCCGTCCTCCCAGATGTAGACCATGAAGTCGATGGTCCGCCGCGCGCCGCGAAGGTCGCGGAGGAGCGCCGGGAAGATCTCCCGGCCGTTGCTCAGCAGCTCCGCCGTCCCCCCCCGGCGCACCGGGGCGTTGGCCACGCCGGACACGGCGGCCAGGAAGTCCGGGGAGCCCAGCGGGGGGCGCGCGGTGCTGCGGATCTCCTCCGCGCGCTGCCCGAACGGGGCGAAGAGGGTCAGCAGCGTCCCGACGGTGGCCACCACCCCGATCACGAAGAAGAGCACCGCCCACCAGCGGTAGTGCCGCTTCTCCTGGTGCGAGAGCTCCTTCCAGCGCGGGAGGCGCCGGGGACGGTCCCGCTTCACCCTGCGAAGGCTGAGGCGCATCAGTACCACTCCGCGAAGAAGAGGAGCCACCGGGGCGAGCCGGCGAGGGCGCTCACGGGTCGCGCAGGCCCACGCGGGCCAGGAGAGGGTGGTGGTCGGAGCCGAAGACGCCCCGGTCCCGGTCGGCGGGGTGCTCGTCGAGCCGGGCGACCTCCACCGATCCGATCCGCCCTCTCCCGGGATGGTAGAGCACGTGGTCCAGCAGGAGGCGCACGACCGCATGGTGGGTGTGCCCCCACCCCCACCTCCGCCGCGCGGGGAGGAGCCCCGCCTGAAGCAGAGCCCGGTACGCGGGGTCACGCTCTCCGAGCGGGGTGTTGAAATCGCCAGCCAGGACCACCCCGCCGGGGGCGTCCTCCCGGACGACGGCCTCCGCCAGCCGCTCCGCCTGCCGCGCCCGCGCCCCGCCCGGCCAGTACGAGCGGGAGTCCCCTCCGAAGACGCGGCGGTGGGTGTCCAGGTGCGCGCTGACCAGGGTGAGGCCGGGGAGCCCCGCCAGCTCCGCGGCGACGGCGACCCTGCGCTGGCGGACGTAGAGGAGCGCGAAGGCGTGCGCGTGGGCGAGCGCGGCGGTGGCGAGGACGGCGTTCCCCCGGTCGCTGCGGGCGGCGCCGTTGCGCATGGAGGGGGCGTACCGCAGGCTCAGCCCGTGCTCGCGTGCGAAGGCCACGATGTCGCGGGGGTGGGACGG
Source organism: Longimicrobiaceae bacterium (assembly GCA_036260145.1). Classification (GTDB taxonomy): domain Bacteria; phylum Gemmatimonadota; class Gemmatimonadetes; order Longimicrobiales; family Longimicrobiaceae; genus JAFAYN01. The sequence continues at coordinate 8,266 of DATAAL010000466.1, forward strand.
GGCGAGGTCCCCTCCCTCGTGCCCCGGCTCCACCACGCGCTCCGGTACGGTGTCGTCGGCGCGGTACGCCTCCTGGACCAGGAGCAGAAGCGGCCGCCCCGGGTCCCGCCCCGCCCCGCCGAACGCCCCCGCCCGCAGCCGCTCCAGGAGCGCGTCCAGGCGCGCCGCGCCCACCTTGAGGTTCCAGGAGAGGAGGTCGAAGCCGCGGATCCCGCGGGGGGCGCGGGGGGCCAGGTCCAGGGCGACGGGCGCGCCGACGTTGCGCCGCCAGCGGGCCAGCACGCGGTGCTCGGACTCGTCCGCCACCTCCAAGACCGGGATCGGTGCTCCCCCCTCCGGGTCCCGGGGGGCGCGCAGCTCGGAGCGGGTGGAGACGGGGGTCGGAATCGTTCCCTCCGGGGCGCGGTGCGGGACCGGATGCTCGCCGCGGCGGGTCCGGGTGAGCCCCCGTGGATGTCAAGAATCGAGCCCGGCCCGCGGCACCCGCACCACCACCGTTTCCGAGATCTTGTCGTGCAGCGCCTGGCGGTTCCGGTCCCAGAAGATCTGGAAGAAGCCCAGGAGCCCGGTGAAGATCGAGGCGGCGTACCCACCGAAGCGCTCGAAGGCCGCCCACCAGGTGATCGGCGCGCCGTTGAGCCGCACCACCCGGATCCTCGTCATCCGCTTCCCCGGGGTCTGCCCGCGCCAGAGCGTCAGGAAGGCGGTGAAGTAGAGCCCGGTCCACCCGAAGCCGAGCCCCAGCTCGTCCGCCATCCGCTCCAGCAGCGCCAGGATCCCCACCTCCCTGCGCTCCTCCTCCAGCTCCCGCTCCACCTCCCGGACCTCGCCGCGGAGGCGCTCCAGCTCCGCGTCCAGGCGGCGCAGGGTGTCGGCCGCGAGCGTGCCGGCGAGGGTGGGGCGGAGGACGCGGGCCGCGGCGGTGTCCCCGGACGAGAGCGCCGCCGCGTACGCCCGAGCCAGGGAGTCCGACGCGACCTCCCCCGCGTCCCCGGCAGGGACTTCCGCCAGAACCCGCTCCACGGCGGCGCTCACCCACGGCCGGTCCTCCACCTCGGCCGCGACGCCGGTGAGCGCCTCGCGCACCTCGGCGGGCTCCATCCCCTCCTCCCCCATCCGGGTGGCGAACTCCCGGGCGTGCTCTTCCGCCTCCGCCTGGTCGTCGGCGTTGCGGAGCGCGATCAGCGCGGCCCCGGCTGTGAGCGCATTCGCCACCCCGGACTCCTTCCGGGCGACGCGCCCGGCGACGTTGGCGGTCACCTGGACGCGGGGCCCCTCGTCCTCCTCGTCGTGGTCGTGTTCGAACAGGCGGTCCCAGAGGGAGGAGGCCGCGGCGAACAGGACCACGGTGCCGAGGACTCCGAAGGCGACGCGCACCGGCCGCGGGAGCGCCTTCACTCCCGGGCGGCGGCGGGCGATGCGGAAGAAGACGGCCGCGGCGGCCAGGCCGAAGAGCACGCCGCCCCCGGCGTGCACCAGAAAGGCCACCAGGAGGAGGTCGACGAGCATGGCCGCGGCGCGCCGGGACGGCCGGGCCAGGGGGAGCCCCAGGAGGTGGGGCGCCACCGCGAAGGCGTCGGGGGTGATGACGTCGCGGGGATCGGTGCCGGACATGGGTGGCGGGGAGCGGGAGGACGGTGCCTGCCGGGCGGCAGGGACCCGTCCGTCCAAGTATGCCCGTGGCACCGGGCCGGTGCAACCGGGAAGACGCTACCGCTCGGCTTCGGCCACCAGCATCTCCCACCCTCCGGGGATGCCGCGGCGGCCGAGGGCGCGCACCCGGAGCCCGGCGGCGCGCAGGTGCCCGGCGCACTCGTCGGCGGTGTACACGCGGTGGTACCGGTCCCCCAGGAGGCGGAGCCACCGGTCCCGCAGCTTCATCCGCAGGGTATCGCGCGACCAGTCCACCACCAGGAAGCGTCCCCCGGGGCGGAGCGCCGCGCGCACCCGGTCGAGCCCGCGCGCGGGGTCCGGCCAGTAGTGCAGGTTGGACGCGGAGACGACCGTGTCGAATGCGGCCTCCCGCACCGGTAGTGTACCGGCTTCCCCGGCGGCGAGGCGCGCCGGGAAACTCGGAGGGACGTCCCGGAGCTTGTCCGCCGCCACGCGCAGCATCTCCGGCACCGGGTCGACGCCCAGGTACAGCTCCGGGCGTACTCCCCACCCGGCCAGCATCAGCGCGAGGTTCGCGGTGCCGCACCCCAGGTCCAGGAGCCTTCCCGGCGGACGTGCCGTCAGGTGTGGCCGCAGCATTTCCAGCGTGGCCCTGTTGTATGCCGCCCACCGGGTGTCGTACCGCGCGGCTTCGGCGGCGTACTTGGCTCTCGGGTCGGTCATCCGTTGCTGGTCCTCCGGCGGCTTTCGATTCCCGGTGGGATCACTGGCGTCGGGTGGGCTCCGGTGCCCCTGATACGCTCCGGCGGGGGGCCTGCTCTGGAAGTGCGTAACTCGCTCGCTCCGCTCGCTCAAACATACGCCTTCCGATGCAGACCCCCCACCTCCGCTCTTCTCCTGCGAGAGGTGGCGAACGACATCTGCCGTGCTCCCCCTTCCCTCGCTTGCGG
>DATAAL010000467.1:0-5127 GCA_036260145.1 Longimicrobiaceae bacterium
CCCCCGGCGAAGTGGCTCCGGCCGACACCGCCGAGCGCACCGTGGTCATCATCGACGTGCTGCGGGCGTCGAGCAGCATCGTGGAGGCGATCGCTTCCGGTGCCCGCGCCATCTTCCCGGTAGGCTCCATCGAGGAGGCGCTCCGTCTGGCCAACACCCTGGGGCGGGACGAAGTGCTCCTCTGCGGGGAACGCAAGTGTCTCCCGATCGAGGGGTTCGACCTGGGGAACTCCCCCGGGGAGTTCACTCCCGAGCGGGTGGCCGGGAAGACGCTGGTGATGAGCACGACCAACGGCACCATCGCCATGGCCCTTGCGCCGGGCGCGTCGCGGGTGCTGATCGCCTCGTCGCTGAACCTCACCGCCGTTGTGGACGACCTGGCCCGCTCGGAGGGCGACCCGGTGCTGGTCTGCTCCGGCCGGGAGCGGCACTTCGGGCTGGAGGACGCGGTTCTCGCCGGGGAGATCGCCGCCCGGCTGATGAAAGCCCGCCCCGGCGACTGGGAGCTGAACGACGGGGCGCAGGCCGCGCTCCGGCTGGCGCGTGACTTCCCCCTCGGGGAGCCGCTCTTCTCCTCCACCGCGGCGGGGCGCGCCATCACCGCCGCGGGGCTGGGCGAGGACCTGGTCTTCTGCGCGCAGGTCGACCGGCATTCGGTGGTGCCCGTGCTGCAGGACCGGCAGATCGCGCCGGCCCCCCCCCTCCCCGCCGTTCCCGACCGGTAGCCATGGGGGCGGGGGGCCCCGGGCCTTTCCTGCTCCCGTCGCGGCTTCAGCCAGATTCCCGTTCCCGAGCAGTCCGGCACGCAGAACCCCCGAACCGTAGCATGTCTCTCAGGCTGGACGACCGGCAGCGCCGGGAGCTGTGGGGGCTCGCCCTCCTGGTCCTGGCGCTCCTCCTGCTCCTCAGCTTCGTCCCCCCCTCGCTGTTCGGGGACGCGGGGAGCCGCGTGTTCTCCACCGGCAACATCGTGGGGGTGCTGGGAAGGTACCTGGCCGCGGGCGCCTTCGCGCTCCTCGGCCTCCCCGCGGTCCTCCTCCCGGTCTTCGCCGCGCTCTGGGGGATGGAGGCGCTTGGAAAGGTGGAGTGGTCGGCCGCCCTTCGCTGGACGGTGCTCCTCTCCGGGATGGGGCTCCTCTTCGCTTCGGCCGCCTTCGTGCTGACGCACGCTGCCCAGGCCGACCCGGCCGCCGCGGGGTGGGTGGGGAGCGCCGTCGGCGGTCTGCTCGCCACCTGGCTGGGGGGGGTGGGGTCCGTGCTGGTGATCGCCTTCCTCTTCGCCGCGCTGTGCATCGCCACCATCGGGTGGAACCCCCTGCGGAGCCTGGTGGGCGGAGGGCGGCTGGCGCTGAGCCACGCGAAGAGCGTGGCGGTGATCCCCGGGATCCTCTCCCGGCGCCTCCCGCTCCCGTCCCGCGCCGCGAGCGAGGCGGAGGAGGATGCCGGCGACGAGGAGGACCCGGGTGGGGAGGACGGAGAAGAGACCGTCTACCTCGACCCGGGGTTCGAGCCGGCGGCGGAGTACCCGGAGGACGACACCACCGACCCCCTTCCGTTCGCCCCGGCGCGCGGGAGGCAGGCGGTGGCGGAGAAGCCCGCGAAGCCGAAGTCTCGCCCGAAGACCTCGGCCGAGGAGCAGACGCAGCTCATCCCGCTGGACACCGGGGACCCGCTCAGCGGCGACCGCCCGGCCACCTCCCTCCTCGCCCCGCCGCCCCCCCGCGACGAGGCGCGGAACCGGGAGGAGCTGGAGAAGCTGGGGCGCATCCTGATCGACAAGCTGGCCACCTTCCGGATCGAGGGGAAGGTGGTGGGGATGACCACCGGACCCGTGGTCACCCAGTTCGAGGTGGAGCCCGCGCCGGGGGTCAAGGTGGCGAAGATCGCCAACCTGGACGCCGACCTGGCGCTGGCGATGCGGGCGCAGTCCATCCGCATCGTCGCTCCCATCCCCGGCAAGGGCGCGGTGGGCGTGGAGGTCCCCAACCCCGCCCCGGAGATGGTCTTCTTCCGGGAGGTGATCGAGTCGCCGCAGTTCCGCTCCAGCAAGGCCCAGCTCCCGCTGGCGCTGGGGAAGGACATCTCCGGGCGCCCGTACGTGGCCGACCTGGCGAGGATGCCGCACCTCCTGGTGGCCGGGGCCACGGGGTCGGGGAAGTCGGTGTGCATCAACACCGTGATCACCTCCCTGATCTTCCGCCATTCGCCGCAGACACTGCGGTTCCTGATGGTGGACCCCAAGATGGTGGAGCTGAGCGTCTACAACGACCTCCCCCACCTCCGGCACCCCGTGGTGACCGACAACAACGACGCGGCCACGGTGCTCAAGTGGGCGGTGATCGAGATGGAGCGCCGCTACGAGCTCCTCTCCGTCAACGGCGTCCGCAACCTGCAGGACTTCAACCGCAGGGTGGAGAGCGGACAGCCCATCCGCTCTCCCGAGCCCACCGGGGACGAGGGCGATCCGGACCGCTGGGTCTACCGGGGGGGAGCGCTCCCCTTCATCGTGGTCATCATCGACGAGCTGGCAGACCTGATGATGACCTGCCAGGGCGACGTGGAGAAGCCGCTCGCGCTACTCGCCCAGAAGGCGCGCGCCATCGGGATTCACCTGATCCTGGCCACCCAGCGGCCCTCGGTGAACGTCATCACCGGCCTCATCAAGGCCAACTTCCCGAGCCGCATCGCCTTCCGCGTCTCCTCCAAGGTGGACTCCCGCACCATCCTGGACCAGAACGGCGCCGACAACCTGCTCGGGAACGGCGACATGCTCCTCCTCCCCCCGGCCAGCAGCGAGCCCGTACGGATCCAGGGGGCGTACCTCTCCACCGAGGAGACGGAGAGGCTGATGGACTGGTACCGGGAGCAGGCGCGCCTCCGCCGCGAGGCGGCGCTCGCCGAGGGGCGGGACCCGGACGAGTGGCGCCGCTCCGAGGGGAACATCCTGGACGAGGTGCGCTCGCGGGAGGACGACGGCGGGGACGACGCCGGGGAGGAGGAGATGGGCGAGCGCGACCGGCTCTTCCGCGAGGCCGCGGAGCTGTGCATCCAGCACCAGGGTGGCTCTACCTCGCTCTTGCAGAGGCGTCTGCGCATCGGGTACGGGCGCGCGGCGCGGATCATCGACCAGCTCCACTTCGCCGGGGTGCTGGGACCGCCGGACGGCTCGAAGCCGCGCGAGGTGCTGATGGATCACGCCGAGCTGGACCGGGTCTGCGTGGACTGAGCCGCGGGAACGCTGCCTGCGGGATCGGGTAGAACCCGGTCCGACAACCACTTCGAACCAAGAGCGGGACTCAGGCCCGATGAAGCGTCTCGTGGAAGCTCGTGTTTCGCTGCTGACCGTCCTCCTGGCCGCCGCCGCGTGCGGCAGGCCCGACACGGGCGTGCAGAAGGAGGCCTCGGCCGCCGGGCCCGCGCGCGCCTCCGCACCGGCAGTCGCTCCGGGGGAGTCGCGGGAGATGGCGCCGGAGACCGCTCCCGCGGAGGGAGTTGCGGCTCCCGCGTCCCCGGGGGGCGATTCCGAGTCCCTTGCGCCCGGTACCCGGGGCGCACCGACCCCGGCGTCCGGCGGCGCGGGTACGCCGACCCCGGTGGAGCCGGACGGCGCCAGGCAGCTCCCGGCCGCCCCGGACGCCGCGCGGGCGGAGAGCGACGCAGGCGCGGAGCAGGTCCTCCGGCAGGTGGAGCGGTCGTACGCCGCCGTGCGCTCCATGCAGGCGGACTTCGTCCAGGACCTCCGCGTCCCCCTCCTGGGCACCAGCCAGCGGAGCAGCGGAAAGATCTACCAGCGCCGCCCGGACCGCTTCCTGATGCGGTTCTCCGACCCCGCGGGCGACGTGATCGTGGCGGACGGACGCTACTTCTGGATGTACTATCCGAGCAGCGACCCCAGGCAGGTGATGAAGACCTCCATCGCCGCGGGGAGCGAGCAGGTGGACCTGCACCGGCAGTTCCTCAGCGACCCGGTGGGGCGCTACGATGCCGCGCTCGGGGGGGAGGAGATGGTGGACGGGCACCGTACCCGCGTCCTCACCCTAGTGCCGAAGCAGCAGTCCCCCTACCGGCAGCTCCGGATCTGGGTGGACGCCGACGACTACGCGGTGCGCCGCTTCGAGATGACGGAGGAGAACGAGTCGGTGCGGCGGATCGAGTTCCGCAACCTCCGGCGGAACGTGCCGCTCCCCGACGCGCTCTTCGCCTTCACCCCGCCCCGGGGGACACAGGTGTTCGAGCAGTGATCCGCAGACGGGCGGGCCGCGAGGTCCGCCCGTTCCGTTTGCGCTTGCTCCGCCCCTTGCGCGCCCCGTAGATTCCGCCCGGAGACCGGGAAGCTGCTGCAGGCACGGACCGAGCGAGCCATGGCCAAGAACGCGACATTCGACATCACCTCCAAGGTCGATCTCCAGGAGGTCGACAACGCGGTGAACCAGGCGACCAAGGAGGTCGCGCAGAGGTACGACTTCAAGGGCGTCACCGCGGAGATCGAGTTCGACAGGAAGACGGGGGTCTTCAAGCTGCTGGCCGAGGACGACTACAAGCTCAAGGCGCTGATCGACGTGCTGCAGTCCAAGCTGATCAAGCGCGGGGTGCCGATCCGGAACCTGGACTACGGTACCGTGGAGCAGGCGTTCGGCGGGAAGGCGCGCCAGGAGATCACCCTGCTGCAGGGGATTCCCACGGAGAAGGCCCGGGAGATCGTCAAAGCCATCAAGGGCGCGGGGTTCAAGAAGGTGCAGGCGCAGATCCAGGAGGACGAGGTGCGGGTGCAGTCGCCCTCGATCGACGAGCTGCAGGCGGTGATCGCGATGCTGAAGCAGCAGGACTTCGGGATCGAGCTGCAGTTCGGGAACTTCCGGTCGTAATGGTTGGGTACGAGCATCGTGGCGGACCGCTACAGAGCCCGGCGAAACAGCCCGCCGGTCTCTTCCGCGGGGGCGAGGAGCCTCAGGATACGGCTCTGAGTCTCCCCGCCCCGGAGTGAGCCACCGGAAACAGCCCCGGTGTCTCCCTCCGCACATCTGTTGAGGGGTAGGGCGGGAACTACACCCCCCACCCCCGGCCCCTCCCCCACAAAGGGGGAGGGGAGCACGGCAAAATCAATCAACCCTCTCCCCTTGTGGGAGA
>DATAAL010000468.1:0-12544 GCA_036260145.1 Longimicrobiaceae bacterium
CCGATGTGCGCGTCGAGGTGTTCCAGGGCCGGGAGTGCATCCGGACTACGAGCACCGACCGCATGGGAATCGCTCGTATCGACTCCCTCAGGCCCGGCGAATACAACGTGCGGATCGTCAATCCGCCTGGGTACTTCGTTCGCGTCATCGACCTGACCGGGCAGGATCGTGCCCCCAGCCAAGGGGATTCGGAGCCTCTCTGGGTGACGGAAGAGCGGTTGTCCGAATACGGGCTCAGATTCAGGCTGAGGCGGTCTCCCGGAGCCCCCGCTGGTATCCCGAGCCGGCGCTGTGCGCGAGGTGGATAGCGCTAGTTTGCGAGTCTAGTTCTCCTCTGCGCAGGCGCACCGTCGCCGCGGTAAGATCATCCCACGCTTCTCCTTCCGGGAGCTTCCTACTGATCGGCGCGTGAATTGCTAAGAGCCTCCGGAAGACACAAGGAGGTGCTCATGAATACGTTGTCGTCCACGGCCACGGACTGGCGCGAGGGACGGCGCCTGCGAGCCTGGGAACTCCACGAGCAGGGCTGGAGCCAGAGCCAGATCGCCGTCGCGCTGGGCGTCACCTCAGGGGCCGTTTGCCAGTGGATCCGCCGTGCACGCGAGGGCGGTGGCCCGGAAGCCCTGCCCAAGCGCAAAGCCCCTGGGGCACAGCCCCGGCTCTCGGCCGAGCAGCAGAGCCAGATCCTCGAATGGCTGCGTGAGGGCGCTGAGGCGCACGGCTTCCGCGGTGCGTTGTGGACCCGCACGCGCGTCGCCGTCCTGATCGAGCGAAAGCTGGGCATTCGCTACCATCCGGGACACGTCAGCAAGCTGCTCCGCTCCTGGGGCTGGAACCCACAGAAGCCCGAGAAGCGCGCTCGCCAGCGAGACGAGATCGCCATCGAGCAGTGGGTCAAGGAGCGCTGGCCCGCCATCCAAAAAGAAGGCAGCCGAAGAGCAACGCACGCTGCTCTTCGTTGATGAGAGCGGCTTCTACCTCCTGCCGGCGCTGATGCGCACTATGCCCCGGTCGGGCAGACGCCGGTCCTGCGCCACACGCTCAGTCCTGATCATCTCTCGGTCATCGGAGCCGTAGGCCTCACCGAGAAGCTCTACTTTCAGGTCTACGAGGAGGCGATCTCGAGCGTGGAGGTGATCCGCTTCCTGAAGCATCTGCTGCGTCACATTCCGGGCAAGCTGCTGATCGTCTGGGATGGAGCTCCGATTCACCGGAGCAAGGCGATCCAGCAGTTTCTCAGCGAAGGGGCCGCGGCGCGGATTCACCTGGAGCGATTCCCCGGGTATGCCCCCGAAGTCGATCCCGAGGAAGGGATCTGGCGCCACCGGAAGCGGGTGGAGTTGCGGAACCTCTGCTGCTGCGATCTGCGGGAGACGCGCTGGGAGTTGCGCGCTGCTTGTCAGCGGCTGCGCCAGAAGCCACAGATCATCCGAGGCTGCTTACGCCATAGTGGGCTCGTTTAGATTTTCACGCGCCGATCAGTAACACCTCCGGAGAGACTAGGGGGTCAGTTGTCTCGCAAATGGCCGTTCGGGTCAGCAAGCCGCGCAGCATTATCAAGGCGGCTGACGTGAGCCTACGGCTGCTGGGATGGCGATGCCTATGCCAACTGACCCACTAGCTCCCGGAGCACGCCAGCCGGGATCGGGACGGGGTACCCGTCAGGCATGTCGCTCGGAATGGCCTGGAGCCAACCTCGCCACCGCGCGGCGCTTACGGCGTGCACCTCGCGACGGCGCGGTTCCCGTCCTGCTCCTCGCCCTCGCTCCCGGCGAACCTCTCCGGTTCGTCCATCCGCCCGAGTAACTCGACCCGGCGGGTCCTGGCGGGGGCCGGCAAGTCCCGAATCGTCGGTTGCGTGCACCATCTGACTCGTCCATTGTGATCGTGGCGACCTGCTTCCTGACGCGTGGACCGGCAGCACCACGGACCAGCAACTGGCGTGCGTGGAGAGCGGAGCAGAACGGGCAGGCAGCGTGGCGGATCGACTGGCAATCCAACCAGCCGCACCCACGGCACATCCCCTACCTTTACCCCGTCGCACGACGCGAGGGCAGGTCCATGTTACCCGAGATTCCGTTCATGGAGGAAGAGCTATATCTGGCGATGCGGCTCGGCTTTCCGGAGGCGGAGGCCCGTCAGCTCGCCACGGCCATGGCAACCCTGTCGCCTGGAGCGATCGGCTGGGGGTTCACTGAGGACACGCTTATGCTGATCTCGCTGGCTTCTCCAGAGCTGGAGAAAAAGGTCGCCGACTTTCGCGCGCGCTGGGGCCGGATCTACGATGAGGCTACCTGGGATGCGAAGCGTGCCGAAATGAAGCAGGCGCTCATCGACGCCGGGAAGCTGCCGCCGGACGCCTGACGCCTCCCCGCTCCTGGTGGCCGGGACTCGCTCCGAGGACCCCAGGGCCGGTGGCGAGTCCCACTCCCGCGTCTGCCTGCGGCGCATGGTAAAGCGGCGTGGGCGGTCGGCCCCTGCTCCCGGTGTGCCGAGCCACGCTTTCGCTATGGTTACTGCCCCGGCCTTGAAACCCAGCGTCCGAAAGGACTTCTGGTTTCGAATCCCAGGCCCTCCGTTGAAGTTACAGCATCTGGACCACCCGTTGTCGGCGCTCCGTGGGGCCGGCTGTGGGGCCAGCCACCGCGAGTGCGGCGCAACAAAAAGCAAAAACGGGCCGGGGTGGCGACCGCCACTCTGGCCCTTTTTGGCTCTCCCGCCACCTATGCGCTCGAGCTTCGCCGCTCCTCGTATACGCTGCCCTCAACCAGCGCGGAGGTGATCCGGCAGCAGGTGGGTATAGCCCATCGTGGTGCGGAGGTCGGAGTTCCCCATGACCTCCCTGACGTGCACCGGGTTCTCCGATGATGAGGAGACCGAAGGTTCTCGCGGGCGGCCTGCACGTTCGATGTGGTCGTCGGCGGCCGCTCGTGGAGGTCACGTCGGACAGGCCCTGCCCGTAATGAAGTGGGTTCGCAAGCCGTACTGTTCTGGTGCTTCATTGGGGGTGCATACCGCCGCGCCCGATCGAACGAAAGGGCCTGAAAGGTCTTGACACCGCCGACCCCCGCCGAACACTTTGACAGGGCCTTCGCCCCGGTACCCCCTCGCAGGGGGTGCCCCCGCCGCCGCACCTTTCCCATGGCACACGACGAAGCACTGGTCAGCCGCGTCCTGAGCGAGGCGCGGACGGAGGTTCGCCGTGAGCTGGAGCGGCTCTTCCGGCGCCAGCGCCGAACCGGCTACGGTCCCCTCTACGACCTGCTGGAGGACTACCCGTTTCGCGAGGGGAAGGGGATGCGCCCCGCGTTAGCGATGGCGGCCTGCCGCGCCGCCGGGGGGACCACCGCGCAGGCGCTGGTGAGCGCCACCGCGCTCGAGCTCTTCCACAACGCCTTTCTGCTGCACGACGACGTGGAGGACGGCTCGCAGTTCCGGCGCGGGGCCATCACCCTGTTTGAGGTACACGGTATCCCCATCGCCATCAACGTGGGTGACGCCACCAACGTGCTCGCGATGGGGCTGCTGCTGCGCAACACCGACATATTGGGGATACGCAAGGCGCTGCTGGTGCTGCGCGAGGTGGAACGCATGGCGCGCGAGTCGGTGGAGGGGCAGGCGATCGAGCTCGGGTGGATCCGCGAGGGGCGCTTCGACCTGGAGGACCGCGACTACGTGCGCATGGCCTACAAGAAGACGTGCTGGTACACGGTGATCGCGCCTCTGCGCATCGGCGTGATCTGCGGCGCGCCACCGGGGCCGAGCGCGCCCCTGGACGGCGAACTGCTGCCGCTGGTAGAGTTGGGGCACCTGGCCGGGATCGCTTTCCAGATCAGCGACGACATGCTGAACCTGGAGGCCGACGAGACTCACTACGGCAAGGAACGCAGCGGCGACCTGTGGGAGGGGAAGCGCACGGTGATGCTCCTGCACTTCATGCGCACCGCCCGCCCGGCGGCGCGCGCGCGCGCCCTGCGTGTTCTCGCCACCCCCCGCGCCCGCAAGCGCGGGCGCGACGTGGCCTGGCTGCTGGAGGCAATGCGCGACGCCGGCTCGCTGGAGCACGGACGTCGGCTGGCGCTGGAATACTCCGAGCGAGCGCTGGAGCTGGATGCCACCGCCTACCCCTGGCCGCACGACACGGACGACCGCCGCTTCCTGCGGGAGATGCTCCGCTTCGTGATCGATCGAACCAAGTAGAAAGGACCGGGATGAAAGTGTCCAACGACGCGGAGGCCGCTCCCACCGGGCCGCTGTCGGAGCTGTTCCACCTGCAGACGGAGTTCCAGGCGCGCCTTGCCGAGGAGACGCTCCGCTACCTGCGCCGGCTGCAGGGCACCCTGGGCCCCGCTGCACCCGGCACCGTGCTTTCTCCCGGCCCCGGAGACGGACTGCGTGCCGCCGGTGCCCCTGGCGAGACCGTGGTGCTGTCGCTGGAGCTGGAGAACCTGCAGCGCGTGCACTGCGTGGTCTCGCCCCAGCTCACTCCGCTGGTATCGACCGAAGGGGCCACCTGGTTCCCGGCTGCCGAAACCGCGCCCTACCGCCTGGTGGCTCCCGGCGAGACGACGGTGCTCACCCTGGCGCTTCCCCTCCCCGGCGTCCTCCCGCCGGGGTGCTACCGCGGCGCGCTGGTGCTCCAGGGCTTCCGAGACGGCGCCGTCGCCATCGAGGTCGCCGTCTCGGCTCCCGCCCCGGTGCGCCGCGCAGCGCGGAGGCGCGGGTGAGCCCCGCCACGGCGGACCGGCTGCGCCTGGTGGACGCACCCGACGAGAGCCGTACCACGACCACCCTGGTGGCGTCGCTCGCCGGCCGGCTGGGGGTGCTGCCCCTGGTCTCCGGCGCCATGGCGGTGGGCTCGCTGGTCTCGGGCTTCGCGGCGCTGGGACGGCAGGTGGGCCGCACCGTCGAGGGGGCGCAGCTCCGGCGGGCGCTGGAGGCCGGGCGCCCGGGGGTCAATGGCCCCGTGCTCTGGCGGGCGCTGCGCCTCGACGAGCTCGCCGCCTCCGCGGCGCCTAGCCCCGTGCTCGACCAGCTCCGCAACGACTTGGCGCTGCTGCTGGCCGGCGACCTGGACGAGACACTGGCGCTGATGCCGATCCCCCCGCAGCCGGCGGGCGCCTCGGTGCCGGATGCCGGTCCGCGCCCGGAGTTCCTAGACTGCATGCTGGGGATGTGGGCGTTCGGCCGCGAGCTGGCGTGGGCGGTGGAGGCGCTGGCCGCCCCCACGCTGGACCCCGCGGGAGCAGTCGAGACGGGAGCGCCTCCGGCGCGTGAGGCACCCGGCCCGGTGCTGCGCTGACGCGGCGGTGGACACCCTTCGCCCGCCGGGGCCGTACGATCCCACCGCCGCCGCCTACAAGGACTGGCTACATCTCAATGTCTTCGACCACGCCTCGGGGATGGTAGGGCTGGTGAACGCCTCGCTGCACGGCGCGCCCGGCGTCGCCTCGTCGCGGGCGGTGGGGGCGGCGCTCTTCCACCTTCCCGGCGCGGGGTGGCTGGGGAACCTGGAGGTGCGGGGGCTGGAGGAGGCGGGGATCGGCGCCTCGTCCATCGCGCTGGAGAGGGTGGCGCTGGCGCTCGACCCCGCCACGGGCACTGCACACGCCTCTGCCCGCCTCCCCGACGACGGGGTGGAGGCGCGGATCGTCGCGACCGCAGCCTCGCGGTATGCGGCCGCCCCGTTGACGATGCCGCTGGGATCGGGGTGGATCGCCTGGTCCGGCGTCCCGCGGCTCACCGTGGCGGGGATGCTGGAAGCGGGGGGCACCGTCCTGGACCTGTGCGATGCCAGCGGCTACCAGGACCACAACTGGGGGCGCTGGCACTGGGGCGACGACCTGGGGTGGGAGTGGGGCGCGTTCCTCGCTCCGGCGCCGGGGCCGGTCTTCGTGCTGAGCCGCCCTACCGACCGTGCCCACCGCGCCGAGGACCCGGCGATGGTCACCGTACATCGGGCGCCGCTGCGCCGCGCCTTCGGCGGGGCAGGGGTTCGGCTGAACTGGCACGGTGAACTGCGCTGCGCCCTGCGGCGCGTTCCCGGCGCCCTGGCGGCGCTCCACCCGGACCATGCGCGGCCGCGGCTCCCGGCGGGACTGGCCGTGACGGGGAGCGATGGGATCGACGCCGTGGAGCTGGAGTTCACGGCCCGGGCCGCCGTGCAGCTCGTGACCGGCGACCCGGTGCGCCCGGGGTACTCCTTCGTCCACGAGCTGGTGGGCGAGTTCTCCGCCGAGGGACGGCTGGAGGGGGCCGCCTTCGCCTGCTCGGGGCTGGCGGTGGTGGAGTATGTCGCCTGAGCCCGCGGCGCCCTGCCGCACTCTGGGCGAATACGTGGCTGAGCTGGTGCGCCGGCTCGGCGAGGCCGACCCGATCGCGCTCGCCCGCCTGAGCGAGGTGGTGGGCGGGCGCAGCGCCCGTATCGCCCTGGACGCCGAGGCCGTGCGCGTGCGCTTCGCCGGCGGACGGCTGCTGCTGCGCCGCGCCGGACGGCGCGACCGCTGCGACGGCGAGGGGGCAGCCGACCGCGCCTGTACGCTCGACCTCCTGGACGGCTACACCGACTCCACCTCGGCCCTCCTGGAGGGGCGGCTGGAGGCGCGGGGCGAGCTCGACGCCCTCACCCGGATCTTCCAGGCCATCGAGATCCTGCTGGACGGTTCGTCACGTACCCCCATGCTCCAGGCGCTGGCCCGCGACTACCGCGCCGACCCCTGCCGGCCGTCCCCTGCCACCCTCCTCCCGCGCCGCGAGCACCTCGCGGAAATCTACCCCGACGAGGCCAATGCCGCAGAGAACGCGCTCCTCGCGCGCCTGGACCTGCTCCCCGACGCGCCCGCATAACGACCGACCGGGCGCACAGATTCCTTGCCATCCATCTCATTCCGCGCCATTTTACAAAGCTCGGAGCAGCGCATCCGGCCCCCGGCACCAGGAGCGGCTCATGTGTCCGATCGATGTCAATCTCGACATTCCCAACCCGGTGGTCGTGGGTGTTACCGTGGGGATCCCCAGCATCCCGACCATCAGCCTCGCGGTCGACATCGTCAATATCCCCAAGATCCAAGTAGGGATCGACCCCATCGTAATCCGGCTCACCGAGATTCCCGACGTCCGCATGCACCTGCCGGTCAACTTCAACATCGGTCTCTCCGTGCTGGGGATGGAGCTGATGAACCTGGGACTGTGCGGTGAGGCGCAGGTCATCACCGAGCCGTATCATCCCAACCCCTGCGAGGTGTGCGGCCCCGTGGAATGGGGCCGCCTCCTGCGCGAGGCCGAGCTCGCCGAAGCTTTCTCCTCCGGGCCTGAGGTGGCGTCATGAGCCCCGCGGGCGCGGGCGGCGAGCCCCTGCGCTTCCGCGGCGGCCCGCTGAATGTGGTGGCCCTGGTCCCGGGGCGCGCGCCCCCTCCCGGCCCGGCGGCGGCGCGGCTCACCGGGGGGGTAGCCCGGTCCGACGCAGCCGGGGGGGCGGCGCTGGAGGTGGAGCCGGTGGTGCTTCCGATGGAGAACCGGATCTACCTCCAGTTCCCGCGCAGCACCCCGCCCGGGATCTACCGGGGGGTGCTGACGCTGGACGGCGCGGAGTGGCCCATCGTAGCCGAGGTGGAGCCGCAGGTGTTCCTCCAGGCCGCTCCGCCGCGGCTGGAGCTGGTCGGCCGGCCGCGCCAGCGGGTGACCACGGAGTGTGTGGTGTTGAACGCAGGGAACGCCGCCGTCGAGATCGGCCGCGCCCACGCCATCGGGGTGTACGACCAGGGCGGGGTGGAGTGCGCCTTCGGCAGGGCGGCGGTGGCGACGCTGCTCCGGGGCGAGCGGCGCATCGACCGCTTTGCCGACGCGCTGGCCGAGATGTACGGCGGGCTGGTACGGATCAGCGTGGACGCGGGGAAGGGGCCCGTGCAGCCGGGCGAGACGCGAGCGCTACGGCTGTCTCTGACCGTTCCGGAGCGCCTGAAGCCGGGACATACCTACTCCGGGCGGTGGGTACTGCACAGACTGCGCTACCCGGTCCGGATCACCGTCTCCGGCGACGCGGCCGGCGAAAGGGAGGCGCGAGAATGAGTGGCACGATGAGGGGCGGCGTGCTGGGCGAGGTGCCGCGGGCGCTGGGCGCGCTGCTGGCAGCCGAGGTGCAGCTGGGGCGCGAGCTGCTGGAAGCAGTGGGGCTCCCTGTCCCCGACCTGCGGCGCGTCGTGCGCCGGAAGGCGGGTCGCTGCGACATCCCCCCGCCGTGCTGGATGCCGCGCTCCTTGGGCGAGTGCGTGGGCACGGCGGCCCCCTGCCAGCGCGCCTGCGTGCGCCTGCGCGTGACCAACTGCGACCGCGCCCGGCGCCAGGTGCATGTGGGTGTGGTGGCCGGGTGGAAGGTGGAGGTCTCGCCGGCGTCGGTGGTGCTGGGCCCCTTCGAACGGGCCACGGTGGAGGTGTGCGTCCACGTGCCCGACAGCGCCGTGGCCGGGGAGACGCACGAGATGCTGGTGAGGGTGCGCGGCTGCCGCGAGCACTACCTGCGCTGGACGCTGAGGGTGGGCTCCTGCTGTGATGCGACGAGCTGCCACGAGGTGGCGGTGGACGACTGTCCCGATTACTGGCACCACTGGTACGACCACTTCTACTGCGAGCGCGGCTGCCTCCCACGGCGCGACATCGGACATGCCGTGCCGCTGGAAGCCCATGCCTGAGACCCCGGGGATTCCCGAGGCGGTGCGCCGCATAGCCAACGCCAACCTGCGCTACTACGAGGGGCTGGGGCGGCTGACGGTGGACTACGTGCGCGCCATGGCTGGGCTGGTCAGCGACCTGAGCGCGTCCGTCTTTCCCGCGTCCGCGCCGCCCCTGGCGGCGCGCCCGGCACCTTCGCCCCCGCGCGAGTCGGCTCCCGCACCGCCGGGTGCCGTCCTGGTGCTGGAGGGGGCGGCAGGGGTGGAGGTGGGCGGTGTGTTCCGTGTGTCGAACGACCTGCGGCGGTCCGTCTCCGCGCCCGTGGTGCTCTCCGCCTTCCGCGACGAGAGCGGACGCGAGCACGTGCTTCCGTTGAGGGTGGAGCCTGCCGTGGTCGAACTGGAGGCAGGCGAGCAGACCCTTGTGGAGGTGCGGGGCGCCATCCCCGCGGACGTGGAGCCGGGCGTCGCCTACCGCGCGGAGATCACCGTTCCCGGCCTGGCGGCGGGAAGCGTCCCCGTGGTGCTGCGCCGCCTCCCCGATGCCCCCGGGGCGATGGAGGCGGCCGAGACCACAGCCACCCCGCGGCGCGCCCGCCTTGCCCGCCGGCCTCCCACCGCCTGATGTCCCACGCGCACGTCGGAGGGCTGCCGGAGGGGCTTCTGGCGGGGGCGATGTGGCAGTACTCCCTGTCGGTGCTGTACCCGGCGCAGGCACTCAGGCGCTCGGGTCTTCTCCCGCCTCCCACCGTGCTGGGCGAACCCCCCGAACCGGTGAACCGCCGCGGCCTGGGGCCGTGGTTCTCACGGTTGCACGAGCGTCCGGTGCTGCTGGAGCGGGCGACCGAGCACGACCACCTGGTCGAGGAGTTCGACCGGATGGGCGAGGTCTACGACGCCTTCGTCAAGCCGTTCTCCACTCCCCTCTTCGATGAGGCGATCCGGGAGATGCACCCCTGGCTCCCCCGCGACGCGCGGGTGCTCGACGCGGGGTGCGGTGCCGGGCGCGAGCTGCAGCGGATCGCGCGGCTGGTGCCCGAGGGCGAGGTGGTGGGGATCGACCTGGCGGCGGGTATGGTGGAGGCGGCGCACCGGGACGCGCGGGCGCACGGGCTCTCCCGTTGCGCCTTCTTCCAGTCGGACGTCGGCGACCTGCCGGAAGAATTCACGGGTCAGTTCGACTTGATCTACAACTCCCTTGCCCACCACCACTACCCGGACCCACCCGCAGCCGCCCGCGAGGTCCATCGCTGTCTGCGCCCCGGCGGCGTCTACTGCGTGGTGGATCCCGGCCCACGCTGGTTCAACCTGCTGAGCGCGCGGTTCGCGAAGTGGTCGGATCCTGGCTGGATCAGCTTTCACACCCCTGACGAGTTTCGCTCTCTGATGGCCGGAGCCGGCTTCGCGCGTACCTCCTGGCGCGAACTCCTCCCCGGCTTCGGCCTGGCCGTCGGCCAGAAGGCGTGCAACGGCGCCGGATCCGCTGCCGAGTGATCCGCTCCAGTCGTGCAGGCGTCGAACAGAAACGGAAGTATGTACTTGACGAAACCGGGGCACCTCGTGCGAAGAGGTGCCCCGGGTTTCGCCGTTGGTCGGCGCCTTTCACGATGCGGACACAACAGACACCCTCTGAACGCTTACTTCGATCGGAAGGCGGGGCTACACCCGGGGAGTGGAGAGCCTGTACCATGAGACCTCCCGTGATTCGTCGCCTTCGTTCGGTCTGCGCCGGTGGGCTGCTGGCGATGCTGGCCTTCATGACCCAGGCCGCCGCCTCCCAGACAACCCGCGATACCCTACGGTCCGTCCAGCTCTGCGTGATCCAGGGGAGGTCGCTGACGACGGTGACAGCCACGTACGATCCGGCAACCGGCGACACCACGGTGACCAGCGGGCAGCGCTTCTCCGAGGCCTACCCGGCGATCGCAGGGTACGCGGCGAGCGCGACGTGGTACATCAGCAACGAACCCATCACCTTCAACGGGCAACCCTACCAGCGCTTCGGACCGTCCCGGGTGGTCGGGATCACGGAGGTAACCCGCGCGGGCGAGTACCAGGGCGTGGGGGTCTTCACCGGGACGGGCGTGACGGGTGCGTCCGAGGTGATCTACGTTCCGGTCCGGCCGGGGTGCGAATTCCAGCCCTATATACGTTCCGGGTCACGGCCTCCCGCTCCGGACGAGGACCCCCGGGAGAGGACGTACGACCTCGTCGCCGTGTATTATGCCACCGACCGCGCGCGGACCGGGGATCGTCGACCCTCCCGGTTCTACGGAGGCGCGCGGGGGAGGTTGGAGTACGGAATGGCGGAAGTCAGCATCCCCCGGCGCCACGAAACGGGCGCGCTCGAATCGCCCCCCTGGCTCGTGTCCTTCACCTGGGAAGACCCCTCCAGGCACATCGTGCTCCGGAAGCTCCGCCCTCTGGAGAGGGACGGGATGTTCAACCGTCTGCGGGCGCATCTCGACCGTTCCGACCGGAAAGCGGTGCTGGTCTTCGTGCACGGCTACAACGTGTCTTTCCGGGACGCCGCCCGCCGGACCGCGCAGATCACCCACGACCTGAGGTTCCGCGGGATCCCGGTGATGTACAGCTGGCCATCCGACGCATCGCGCGCAGCCTACACCCGGGACGAGGCGGACGCGGAGTGGTCCACTCCGAACTTCCAGGCGTTTCTCGAAGACCTGGCGAGCCGTTCCGGGGCCGCTGAAGTCCATGTGATCGCCCACAGCATGGGGAATCGGCTGGTCACGGGGGCGATGCGGTCGATGGCGGCGCGGCGGAATGCGCCACGCCTCAATCAGGTCGTGCTGACTGCGCCGGACATCGATGCGGAGGTATTCGCCCGGGACATTGCACCCGCCATACGGGGAGTTGCGCAGCGGGTGACCCTGTACGCCTCTTCCAACGACAGAGCCCTCCGGGCATCCCGGGTGGTACACGGTGCGCCCCGCGCCGGTGAGTCCGGTCCACGACTCGTCGTCGTCCGCGGCGTCGACACCATCGATGCCTCCTTCGTGGACACGGACCTCCTGGGGCACTCGTACTTCGCGCAGACGGCGGAGCTGATCGACGACCTGTTCAAGTTGATCCTTCACGGCCAGGATCCGGACTCGCGACGGTTGGACTCGAGACGGCGCGGGGAGCTGAAATACTGGCTACTCCCCCGCTGAGGGTGATCCTCGGCCCGCCGAGAAGCCCGGCGCGGCTCCCGCCCTGCGGTCCCGTTCCCGTTGCTCCCTCCCCGGAGCGCGACTATGCTGTACCCGGGGCCCGTTTCCCGATGCCCGCGACTCCTCCTCAATCGCTCGCGAGGGTGGGAATGAGCGCTGAACGCCCCGCGCCGTCTGACCCGATCCGGTGGCCCAGCGCCCATCTCGTGAGATCCGGCCATGGAGCCCACCTACCTCTACCTGTACGAGGCACTGGACACATCCCGGCCGCTGATGTGGGCGGTGACGGTGGGAGTTCCGCTCCTGGTCTTCGCCACTGCCCGGTACATCCCGCGGGGGCTCGTCCTCGCCCTCCCCGCCGCGGTGGTGCCGGTCGTGAGCCGGCTGAGCATCGTGCTGCACCCCGGAGTCACGGACATGCTGCTGCAGGAGGGCGCGCTCGATTTCGTGCTGGCGGCCTGGCTTCTGGCCGCAGGAACCCTTGTGGGCCTGTTCGCGGGACTCTGGCTCCGGCTGCGAGCCTCGGGATCACCGGTGTTCTGATGCAGGCGCCTCCGGCCGCGCCCATCGGGAGGCACGAGCTTTGCGGCACCTTCCGGGACCTCTCCAGGGTTCGGTCGGGTCGCTGGTCTGGGCCCGGCCGAGCCGGATTTTTGGGGCATCCCCGGGCACGGACGATGCCGAAGCGGATACTGGTGGTCGAAG
>DATAAL010000469.1:0-5810 GCA_036260145.1 Longimicrobiaceae bacterium
GCCCCGTCGCCGGGCCCCTCTACGGGCGCATCGGGACCATCTACTGCAATGGCGAACCGGCCATCGAACTTCTCGAGATCGTCACGGCGATCGCCCCCTGACGCGGCGTTCAGCGCGGCCGGTAGAGTGTCGCCGGAGGCCGGGAGGTGGGGGTGCCCGGAGGGAAAAGTGGATGTCTGAGCAAAGCGAGTTCACTTTTCCCGTAGTGGCACCCCCGCCTCCGGCCTCACGCGCAGGGGCCGAAGCAGCCGCAGTTCAGAAGAGTGCCGGCCTCACGAAGCAGCCACCGCGACGCGCCGGCGGACTCCGGAGGCGATCCGCGCGACTCCCTCCACCAGCCGCCGCACGTCGTCCCCGGTGCAGTAAGGCGCCACCCCCGCGCGCACTAGGCCGCCCTGCTGCACCAGCGCGAGCCCCTCCACCACCCCGGTCGCGTAGAAGTTACCGCTCCAGACGCACACCCCCTCTTCCCCGAGCCGCGCCGCCACCTCGTCCGCGTGTACCCCGCGTACGGTGAACCCCGCGGTCGGCGTGCGCGGCGCCCCGCGCGGCGGACCGAAGACCCGGACCCCGGGAATCGCCTCCAGCCCGTCCAGGAGGAGGTCGAAGAGCGCCGCCTCGTACCGGCCGATCCGCTCCATCGCGGCCACGACGGCCTCCCGGCGGGTGGAGGCGGGCCCCGGTGCCAGGCTGGCGATCCAGTTCACGGCGGCGGCCACTCCGGCCATCGCCTCGTGGTTCATCGTCCCCGTCTCCCAGCGCTCCGGCAGCACGTCGGAGCAGGGCGGGACCTTGTACGGAGACAGAGACTCCATGTGCTCCCGCTTCCCCCAGAGCATCCCCAGGTGCGGACCGAAGAACTTGTACGCCGAGCAGGCCAGGAAGTCGCACCCCGACGCCCGCACGTCCACGGGCCGGTGCGGCGCGTAGTGAACGGCGTCTACGAACACCAGGGCACCCACCCGGCGGGCCAGCTCCACCACCCGCGGGACGTCGTTGATCGTCCCCACCGCGTTGGAGGCCGCCCCCACCGCCACCAGCCGCGTCCGCGGGGAGAGCATCCCCTCCAGCGCCGCGTAGTCGAGCTGCAGGGTCATGGGGTCGAAGGGGACGCTCCGCACCGCCACCCCCCGGTCCTCGGCCGCGCGGCGCCAGGGGGCCACGTTGGCCTGGTGGTCCAGGTCGGTCACGACCACCTCGTCTCCGGGGCCCCACCCCTGCGCGAGCGCCCGCGCGAAGGCGAAGGTGAGCGTCGTCATGTTCGCGCCGAAGGAGATCTCTGCAGGGGAGCCGGCGCCCAGGAAGTCGGCCGCGGCCTCCCGCGCCCCGGCCACCAGGGCGTCCGCCTCCCGGCTGGTGGGGAAGGCGCCCTCCAGGTTGGCGTTGTGGAAGAGGAGGCACCCCGCCACCGCCTCCGCCACCACGCGGGGGACCTGGCTTCCGGCGGGAGCGTCGAGCAAGGCGAGGGGCCGGCCGCCGAAGCGGCGCTCGAAGACAGGGAAGTGCGAGCGGACGAGCGCGGCGAACGAATCGTGGGACATGGAGCAGGTTGCAGCCGGGTACAAAGCGCGCGGGGTGGGGGGCGTCGGCCCCTCACCCCGCGGGTGAAGACGGACGGGAGCGCCGGATCAGGACACTGCCCAGAACCCTTCCAGGGCCGCGCCGTCCGGGCTCTCGCGGAGCTTCTCGAAGGCCCGGTTGCGGATCTGGCGGATCCGCTCGCGGGTGACACCCAGGAGGGAGCCGATCTCCTCCAGCGTCCGCTCCTCCCCCTCGTCGAGGCCGTAGTAGAGGTAGAGAATCTTCCGCTCGCGCTCCGTGAGGTACTTCTCGAACATCCGCTCCAGGAACTCGCGGCGGGCCTGGGCCTCCACCTCCTCCTCGATCTCCTCCGCCTCCGAGCCCGCGAAGCGCTCCCCGAAGGAGGCCGAGTCGCGGTCCCCGCGGTCGAGCGGAGCATCGAGGGAGAGCTCGCTGGCCGCCACCCGGCGCAGGGCGCGGATGGTGTCCACCGGCTCGCCCATCTCCCCGGCGATCTCCTCGTCGGTGGGGGAGCGGCCGAGGGCCTGCGTCAGCGCCGTCTCCACCCGCGAGAGGCGGACCAGGTTGGAGTTCTGGTTCAGGGGGATGCGCACCGAGCGGGTCTGCTCGGCCAGCGCCTGCAGGACGGTCTGGCGGATCCACCACACCGCGTAGGAGATGAACTTCACCCCCTTGTCGGGGTCGAACTTCTTGACGGCCTTGAGGAGTCCCTCGTTGCCGATGCACACCAGCTCCGCGAGCCCGAGGCCGCGGCCCTGGTACTTCTTCACGTAGGAGATCACGAAGCGCAGGTTGGCAGTGACCAGCCGCTCCGCCGCCTCCCTGTCCCCGGTCCGGGCCCGACGAGCCAGGGCACGCTCTTCGGCCGGATCCTCGATCAGCGGGTACTTCTCGACGTCGTGCAGGTACTGGTCGAAGGAGTCAAGCGCTCGGGAGCTCAAAAACATGGGTTTGGCTCTTCCGTGGGGAAAAGAAAAGAGAGCAGGAGCCTCGTTGGCGTGCGAGGCTCGCTGCTCTCAGATCGACCGAAACCGGCGTCTTTGTCTAGAAAGACGAATCATAACCGGCTAATGTAAGACCCCCTCACGGGAAAGTCAAACCATCCGTACCGGACGGATTCCCGGGCGCGGCCGGACCCGGACGGAGCAGACCGTCCCCGCAGCACACAGGTGCTTCCGGGCCAAAGCGTTGCCTACGAGAGGCTCCCGAAAGCCAGCGCCGCGTTGATCCCACCGAATCCGAACGAGTTGGAAACCGACCGCCGCACGGTTCGTGCCGCTCCGTCTCCCACCGCATAATCCAGGTCGCACCCCTCCCCCGGGTTCTCCAGGTTGAGCGTCGGGGGGATCCACCCCCGCTGGATGGCCAGGACCGAGATCGCCGCCTCGATCGCCCCGGTCGCCCCCAGGCAGTGGGCGTGGTACCCCTTGGTCCCGCTCACCACCACCCGGTCGGCGTGCTCTCCCAGCACCTCCCGGATCACCCGGCTCTCCGTGGAATCGTTGAGCGGGGTGGAGGAGCCGTGGGCGTTGACGTAATCCACCTCCTCCGGCCGGATCCCTCCGGCGCGCATCGCGATCCGCATGGCCCGCGCCGCCTGCGCCCCGTCCGGTCGCGGAGCGGTCATGTGGTGGGCGTCGTTGGTGACCCCGTACCCCAGCACCTCCGCGTAGATGCGTGCCCCGCGGCGCCGGGCGTGCTCCAGATCCTCCAGGATCAGCGTCGCCGCCCCCTCGCCCATCACGAAGCCGTCCCGGTCCGCGTCGAAGGGGCGGGAGGCCCGCTGGGGGTCGTCGTTGCGAGTGGACATGGCGCGGATGATGGCGAAGGCGCCGTAGCAGAGGGGCGCCAGGGGGGCTTCCACCCCTCCCGCCACCATCACGTCCGCCTCGCCGTCGCGGATGGTGCGCCAGGCGTCCCCGATGGCGATGGCCCCGGAGGCGCAGCTCATCCCGTTGGTGGAGTTGGGGCCGGTGAAGCCGAACTCGATCGCCACGTTGCACGAGGCTGAGCCGTTGAACACCGCGAGCGCAAGCATCGGGTCCACCGCGCGCACCCCGCCCTGCAGGTAGCTGTTGAACTGCCCCTCGCCGTAGGCCACCCCGCCGAGCGCGCTCCCCATCTGCACCCCCACCCGCTCCGGGTCGAGGGAGGCCGGGTCGAGCGCGGCGTCGTCCAGCGCCATCCGCGCGGAGGCCACCGAGAACTGGGCGTAGCGCTCCAGGCGGCGAGCCCGGCTCCGGTCCATGTGGTCGGTGGGCTCGAATTCGTCGATCTGCGCCGCGATTCGCGAGCGGAAGGGCGACGGGTCGAAGCGGGAGATGCGGCGCACCGCGGACTCCCGGCGCCGGAGCCCCTCCCAGAGCCCCTCCACCCCGGAGCCGATGGGGGTCAGGCAGCCGATCCCCGTCACCACGACTCGGCGGGGGGTGAACTCGTTGTTCGGGTCGTGGGCGGTGCCCCTCATACGCGTGCAGCGCTCTCCGTCGAAGTGCCTTGCCAAAAGCGAGAACTCGCCGGCTTCGGTACCGACGAGCTCTCCGGACGTTCCCTGATGTTTCAACCAGGGGGACGGGGGGTCCGCCAGGTGAGGGCTGCGCCCTACACCCGGTTCCCCTCCACCACGGACTTGATCCCCCTCAATGTACGGCTCGCCACGTGGTGGATGAAGACCGGGCCGATGATCCTGCCGGCAATCGTCCTCCTGAGCGGAGCGGGGAGGGGCCAGTGGGGACCGGTGTCCCACTCGTGGACGATGCGCACGCGGGTGGTCCCGTCTCCCCGGTCCTCGAAGCTCCACACCACGTCCATCCCGGTGGTGATCCCGTCCACGTGGCGGTACAGCACCGCGGGGCGTTCCTCGTCCACCCGCATCTCCGACACCCACCACACCGGATAGGGGAGGGGACCGAAGTCGCGGCGCGCCGCCATCTCCACACGGCCGGTCCCCCACCCGTCCCGGCGCTGAAAGCGGACCCACCGGTAGTGGGGGAGCCACTCCGGCCACCGCTCCACGTCCGCCCCCGCCCGGAAGCACGCCTCCACGGGGGCCCGCATGTCGATCACGTCCACCGTGTACACCCTGACGGCTCCGGCTCAGCGGGGGATGAACTCGTCGGCGTCGCCGATCCCCTTCACGAAGGCGGCGATCAGGCGCGCGGCAGCCTCCAGGTCGTCCAGGGACACGATCTCGCTGGGGGAGTGCATGTAGCGGTTGGGGACCGAGATCACTCCCGTCGCCACCCCCGCCCGGGAGAGGTAGATGGCGTCCGCGTCGGTGGAGCTGTACTTGGGGTTGGCCTGGATCGAGTAGGGGATTCCCTCCGCCTCCGCGGTGGCCGCCAGCCGCTCGAAGACCAGCGGGTGGGTGGAGGAGCCACGCGCCAGGATCGGGCCGCCCCCCAGCCGGTGGACCCCCAGCTCCTTCTTCTCCATCCCCGGGGAGTCGGTGGCGAAGGAAACGTCCACCACCAGCGCGATCTGCGGGTCCAGGGCGAAGGCGCAGGCACGCGCTCCGCCCCC
Source organism: Longimicrobiaceae bacterium (assembly GCA_036260145.1). Classification (GTDB taxonomy): domain Bacteria; phylum Gemmatimonadota; class Gemmatimonadetes; order Longimicrobiales; family Longimicrobiaceae; genus JAFAYN01. The sequence goes on from DATAAL010000469.1 coordinate 5,065, forward strand.
GGCGAACCCGATCTCCTCCTGCGTGGTGGCCGCGGCCGTCACCCGGGCCCGGCTGCCTCCGCCCTCCCGGATCAGGCGGAGCGCCTCAAGTACCACGAACGCACCGATCCGGTTGTCGATCGAGCGCGAGGCGATCAGGCTGTTCCCCAGCTCCACCAGCCCCGTATCGATCACCGCCGGGTCGCCGACGCGGATCCCCCGCTCCTCGGCCTCCGCGCGGCTCCGCGCCCCCACGTCGATCCACAGGTCGGTGACCTTGGCCGCCTTCTCCTTCTCCTCCCCCTTGATGAGGTGGATCGGCTTCTTCCCCACCACCCCGCGCACCTCGCCGTGCCGGGTCAGCACGCGGATCCGCTGCGCCACCAGCACCTGCGGGTCCCACCCCCCGATCCCGTCGAAGTACAGGAAGCCTTCGTCGTCCACGTGCGTGACCATCAGGCCGATCTCGTCGATGTGACCGGCCAGCATCACCACAGGCGATCCTTCCGGGTTCAGGGTGGCGATGGAGTTCCCGGCTACGTCCGGCTCCACCCGGTCGGCGATTCCTTCCGCCTCCGCGCGCCAGATGCGCGCGGGAACGATCTCGAAACCGGAGGGCCCGGGGGCGTCGAGGAGGCGCTTGAGGAAGTCGAACGAGCTGTCTCGCATGCGGGTACGGAAGGTAGAGCCCCGGGAGGGGACGATTCGGGTTCAGTGCGTGTCCGCGTCATCAGACGGCGGTGCGGGTGGTCGCCCCGTGGGCCGGG
>DATAAL010000470.1:0-6797 GCA_036260145.1 Longimicrobiaceae bacterium
CGAGTGTGGAGGGCGAGGCGACGGCGCTGTATCTGCAGAAGCTGATCGGGCCGCTCGGCGTGCGGGTCACGCGCCTGGCCCGCGGGCTCCCGGTGGGCGGGGACCTGGAATACGCCGACGGCGTGACCATCGCCGAAGCGCTCAACGCCCGCCGCGAGATGTAGCACGTCCGCTACAGATACGCGGAGACCCGGCCGCCGCGCGCCGTGGCGCGGGATTTCCGTGTCCCCGGGATTCGGGTTAGTTTTTCACGATCGGTCGGGACCGTCATCCGGGCAGCACTCCACCGGGCCTTATGGAAACGAGGCAGATCCTTCGAACCGCCGGTATCACCCTCATCGCCGTGGCCGCGGCGGCCGCGCTCGGGGCGCTCCTGGTGCGCGACCAGGTCAGCCGCCACCAGCGGGACCTGTTCAGTCCGCACCCGCTGCGGCGCCTGGCAGCGCTCGGCTACCTCGGTGGGAGCCCGGCCTCGGTCGACACGGTGATGCTCCTCCGCGACTTCATCGCCTGGGAGAAGCGTCCTCTACTCCGGCGCCGCGCATACGCGGTGCTGGCCCGGATGGAGGGGTTCCTGGCCGCCCGGCCTGCCCCCACGGAGGTCGCCTGATGGCGGGAGGCGCGGCAAGCTGGTCGTTCGAGGAGCGTGACTTCCACCGCATCGAGCGGCTCCTCCAGTCCTTCCTGTACGAGTCGAGCGCGCGCTGTGCCCTGTTGGTGGACCGCGCCGGGCAGCTGGTCGCCACCGTGGGCGAGCAGCCGGAGTTCGACTCCGTGGCCTTCGCTTCCCTCGCCGCGGCGGACTTCTCCGCCAACGACCAGCTCGCTTCCATGATCGGGGAGACGGAGTTCTCCTCCCTCTTCCACCAGGGCGAGCGGGAGTCCATGTACCTGGCCGACGTGGCCAGGCGCGTGATCCTGGTGGTCCTCTTCGACAACCGGACCACCCTGGGAATGGTGCGCGTCAAGGTGAAGGCCGTGGTGCGCGAGCTGAGCGAGATCTTCCGCGAGATGTTCGAGCGTCACGCCGCCAGCCAGTCCCGTCTGCATCTCGAAACGGCGTTCGTCGACGAAGCCGAGGACGAGATCGACCGTCTCTTCGGCGATCTCTGAGGAGGTACGGCTCATGTCGATGATCAACTACGCCTCGCGCGAGATCAACTGCAAGATCGTCTACTACGGTCCAGGGCTCTGCGGGAAGACGACCAACCTGGAGTACATCTACGAGAAGGTCGCTCCCAACACGCGCGGGAAGCTGATCTCGCTGGCAACGGAGACGGAGCGGACGCTCTTCTTCGACTTCCTTCCCGTGGATCTGGGCTCCATCCGCGGCTTCAAGACCCGGTTCCACCTCTACACGGTCCCGGGGCAGGTGTACTACAACGCTTCCCGCAAGCTGATCCTGAAGGGCGTGGACGGGGTGGTGTTCGTGGCCGACAGCCAGGTGGAGCGGCTCGACGCCAACGTCGAGTCGATGCACAACCTGTATGAGAACCTGGCCGAGTACGGGCTGGACCTGCGGGAGATCCCGTTCGTCATCCAGTACAACAAACGGGACCTCCCTAACATCTCCTCGATCCAGGAGCTGGAGACGCAGCTCAACCCCGACCGCGTCGAGTACCATGAGGCGGTGGGGACCCGGGGAATCGGGGTGTTCGATACACTCAAGGCGGTAAGCAAGCTGGTCATCAAATCCCTGAGCTGAAGCGGGGCCGGGTGCGCGGGCTCAACCTTCCCAACCTGATCACTATCGGCCGTATCGTCCTGGCCGCCGTGCTGGTCCCGCTCCTGTTCGTGGACGACTTCGAGACCCGCGTCGCCGCGTTCGTGATCTTCCTGGCGGCGGCCTTCTCGGACCTGTGGGACGGGCACCTGGCCCGTTCGCAGGGGCTGATCACCGACCTGGGGAAGCTCCTGGACCCGCTGGCGGACAAGCTCCTCCTGGCCGCCACCTTCACCCCCTTCGTCCTCCTCTCCCACTCCCTGGAGCGCGAGAGCCGCTTCCCCTGGTTCGGTGGCGTCTTCCCCCTCTGGATCGTGGCCATCATCTTCGGCCGGGAGCTCTTCATCACGATGTTCCGCGGGTATGCGGCGCGGCGCGGGGTGGTCCTCGCCGCGGGGAAGCCGGGGAAGTACAAGGCGGTCTTCCAGAACATCTTCATAGGCGCGGCCATCCTCTGGTACGCCCTGCAGAGCGAGGCACGGGACCGCGGGTGGGATGGACCCATGTGGGCGGGGTGGCAGGTGTTCCACTTCTGGTTCACCGTGGTCGTCCTCTCCGTCGCGGTGATCCTGACGGTGTACTCGCTGGTGGTGTACCTGCGGACGTTCAGCAGGCTGGATCTGGGCGATCCGGGTGCCCGCTAGGCCGATGCGGTCCGCGGCCGTCCCGGAGGGGACTCACGGGACCTTCCTGGGGGCCGACGGCACTCCGCTCCACCGCGCCGCCTGGGAGGTCGAGGCCCCCCGGGCGGCGCTCCTGCTCTCGCACGGGATCGGGGAGCACTCGGGGCGGTACGCCGCGCTGGCTCGGGACCTGGCCGGGCACCGGATCTCCGTGTACGCGCTGGACCACCGGGGGAACGGGCGCTCCCCCGGGCGCCGGGGACACGTGCGGCGCTTCCGGGAGTTCACGGACGATCTGGAGGCGTTCCGCCGCTCGGTGGCCGGGTCGCTCCCGCCGGGGCTCCCGGTCTTCCTCCTGGGGCACTCGCTGGGCGGGCTGATCGCGCTCCGCTACCTGCAGGCGTACCCGGAGGCTCCTCTCGCCGGGGCGATCCTCTCCTCCCCGGCACTCGGGATCGCGGTCGAGGCTCCGGCGTGGAAGACCCGTCTCGCCGGGGTCCTGTCGCGGGTTCTCCCCGCGCTCCCCTTTGCCAACGAGATCGACCCCGCGCACCTGACCCACGACCGCGAGATCGTCGACACCTACCGGGACGACCCGCTGGTTCACCCGCGGATCACGCCGCGGCTGTACACCGAGATGCTGACGGCTATCCGGCTCGCACTCGCCGAGGGGGAGCGGATCCGCGTACCGCTCCTCTTCCTGATCCCCGACGCAGACCGGGTCGTCCGCCCCGCCGCGGCACAGGCGTTCGCTCGCGGCCTGGCGTGCGACGTGACGGTGCGGGTGTACCCCGGGTTCTTCCACGAATCGCTGAACGAGGTGGGACGGGAGCGGGTGGTGGAGGACATTGCGGCGTGGATCGACCGACAGATCACGTGATTTCCTGCCATTGTGGCGTGTGGAGCATGGCATGTCGATTGCCCTCGGAACCCATGTTTTGCGCACCGGACCGGCGCGGGCTCGCGATGCGAATGCAGCGCCGGGTGCACCCGGTGCACCCGACAATGACTCGATCCATTTTCTGAGATGAAAGAAGCTACTCGCAAGCACACCGGCGGCTCCGCCCAGGACAGCGCCCAGGAGCCGACCGCCACGGAGCAGGGTGCCGGAGCCACGCCGGAGGACGGCGCCACCGCTGACGGGCCGGCCGCCGAGCAGTCCCTGTCCCAGCCGGAAGCCACCGCGGACGCGTCCGCGGCGCCACAGAAAGCGGCCTCGGGCGGCGGAGCGGAGCAGGAGCTGAACGCCCTGCGCGACCGCTACCTCCGACTGGCGGCCGAGTACGACAACTACCGGAAGCGGGTGGAGCGGGAGAAGGCGGAGAGCTGGAACCGCGCCCAGGCCCAGTTCGCCGAGAAGCTCCTGGAGGTGCTGGACGACCTGCAGCGGGTGGCCCACTACAACCCCGAGACCGCGACCGCGCAGTCCCTCCTGGAGGGGGCGCAGATGGTGGAGCGCAAGCTCACCCGCGCCCTGGAGACGGCCGGGGTGGAGACGATCGACGCCGAGGGGCAGCCGTTCGATCCCTCCATCCACGAGGCGCTCATGATGGTCCCCACCGAGACGCGCGAGGAGGACCACATCGTGGCCGACGTGTTCCAGAAGGGGTACCGCTTCAAGGGGACCCTCCTCCGCCCGGCCCGGGTCCGGGTCAAGAAGTTCGAAGGGTGACCGGCACGGCGCTCTCCCCGCGCGGGACGGGCGCCGGGTCGCATCTCTGACTCACCGGACGGACCATGGCCACACAGAGCAAGGACTTCTACCGCGTTCTGGGGGTCGCGGAGAACGCCAGCGCGGACGAGATCAAGAAGGCGTACCGCAAGCTGGCCAAGAAGTACCACCCCGACGCCAACCCTAACGACACCGCCGCGGCGGAGAGGTTCAAGGAGGTGTCGGAGGCGTATTCGGTGCTTTCCGACGACGCCAAGCGGAAGCAGTACGACCAGATGCGGAAGCTCGGAGCCTTTGGTGGGTTCGGCGGGGGGCCCGGTTTCGGCCGCACGGCGGGGGCAGGGGCGCCGGGCGCCGGGACCGCAGGGTTCTCCTTCGAGGACCTGGGGGACGTGGGCGGCCTCGGAGACCTGTTCGGCTCCATCTTCGACCTGGGGCGCCGCCGGGGAGGGCGAGCCGGGGGGCCGCAGCGCGGGGAGAACGTGGAGTACGCGGTGGAGATCCCCTTCGAGCTGGCGGTCCGGGGCGGGAAGCACACCATCGTGGTCCCCATCACCGAGGACTGCTCCACCTGCCGCGGCTCGGGCGCACGGCCGGGAACCGACCTCACCGCCTGTCCGGAGTGCAAGGGGCGGGGCACCATCACCTTCGGCCAGGGCGGCTTCGCGGTGAGCCGTCCCTGTCCGGCCTGCTACGGCAAGGGGAAGATCCCCACCGACCCCTGTCCCACCTGCAACGGCCAGGGACAGGTCCGCCAGCAGAAGCAGATCCAGATCACCGTCCCGGCGGGGGTGGACACCGGCTCCAAGATCCGGCTCGCGGGGCAGGGAGGGAAGGGCACGTCCGGGGCGGCCGCGGGGGACCTGATCCTCACCTTCCGGATTCACCCTGACCACTTCTTCACGCGCGAGGGGATGGACCTGCACTGCACCATTCCCATCAACGTGGCGCAGGCCATGCTCGGCTCCAAGATCCGGGTGCGCACCGTGGACGGCAAGCGGGTGATGCTCCGCATCCCCCCGGGCACGCAGTCCGGGACGCGCTTCCGGATCAAGGGGCAGGGGGTGGAGAAGGACGGGCAGCGGGGGGACCAGTACGTCCGCGTGCAGGTGACCGTCCCCGAGAAGCTGGGCGAGCGGGAACAGAAGTTGATGGAGGAGTTCGCGGCAGCCGCGGGACTCAGGTACTAGGGTTAATGAGCCAGAGCGCACCGGAACGCCTATGAGCCGTGTATTCGTCGACGACGACCTGCTGACCTGGGAAGCGTACGCCTCGGGGGGGAGGTTCGGCCTCGCCGAGCAGCCCAAGATCATCTTCCACTGCCTGTCGGATCCGCAGCTCCGGGCGCGGTTCATCGTGCACCAGGGGGACGAGGCGGATGCCGAGGAGACGGTGCACGACGTTCCCGAGGAGCGGCTGAAGGAGATGCTGAAGTCGTCGCGGGAACTGGACTGAGTGGTCTCGGGATTGCCCGATTGTTCGGAGAAGGAGCCGCTAAAAGCCCGGCGATACGGCTGCCGGTCTCCCTCCGTACATTCTCCGGGAACCGAGGGGACTGCGGAACGGCCGAACTGCAACGAAACAACGCCCTCCCCGGGACCAGGGAGGGCGTCGTTCTTCGACAAGCCGGATGTGGGGTTGCGGCTATGAGAGGTAGGTCTCCAGGAAGCGGGCGCGGGACTGGTGCCTCAGGCGCAGGAGGGCCTTCTCCTTGATCTGGCGCACCCGCTCCCTCGTGATCCCGAACATCTCGCCGATCTGCTCCAGCGTCATTGGCTCCGTGTCGCCCAGGCCGAAGTAGAGGCGGAGCACCTTGGCCTCGCGCTCCGTGAGCGTCGAGAGCGCCTCGTCTATGGTGCGCTTCAGGGCCTCGCCGTACATCTCGTCGTCCGGCCCGGGGGCGGACTGGTCGGAGAGGTAGTCCAGGAGCTGCCCGTCCTCGCCCGCCACCAGGGGGGCATCCAGGGAGAGGTGCACCTGCGACATCGCCAGGGTGTGGCTGATCTCGTCGGCCGGGAGGTCAAGCTCCCCCGCGATCTCCTCCAGCGTCGGCTCCCGCCCCAGCTCCTGCGTCAGCGCCGAGGAGCGCTTCCCGATCCGGTGTACCGCCCCCGCCCGGCTGAGCGGGACCCGCACGATCCGGGACTGCTCCGCGAGCGCCTGGAGGATCGCCTGCCGGATCCACCACACCGCGTAGGAGATGAACTTGATCCCCTTGGTCTCGTCGAACTTCCGTGCCGCCCGGATGAGCCCGATGTTCCCTTCGTTGATCAGGTCGGCGAGGGAGACGCCCTGGTTCTGGTACTTCTTGGCGACCGCCACCACGAAGCGGAGGTTGGAGCGGACAAGCGTCTCCAGCGCCTGGCCGTCACCGTCTCGGATACGGCGGGCGAGATGGGCCTCTTCGTCGCGGTCGATGAGAGGGTAGGCGCTGATCTCGCGCAGGTACTGGTCCAGCGATTCGGACTCGACAGAGATCTTCTTGGGCGAGCGGATGCTCATGCGGGCGCTCCGGAAGACGGAACACGAAAGCGGGGGCTTGCGAGTACGGAGGAGCCACCGCAAGGCGCGCCGGGGCGGTGGTGGTGCATCAGGTCCGGGCGGAAAGGGGATGACACGGCGAAGCGGTCCGGTCCCGCTCAATGCAGTATCACGGTTGGAGTATGGAATACTCCCCCGAAAGTGTCAACCCCCGGTCGGAAACACCCGATTCGGGGCGCCGCTCAGTGGATGAGGCTCCCGATCCTCGTCCAGCGAACGCCCGTGACCCAGGGGAAGG
>DATAAL010000471.1:0-3974 GCA_036260145.1 Longimicrobiaceae bacterium
GGGGTGGGGATCGGCGCGTACGCGGTGATCGGGCGGGACGTACGCCTGGGAGCGGGCGTCCAAGTGGGTGCGCACGCGGTGATCGGGGATGGGTGCGATATCGGCGCGGAATCGGTGATCCACCCCCACGCCACCCTCTACTCCGATGTGGCCCTGGGACCTCGCTGCGTCGTCCAGAGCGGCGCCTGCCTGGGTCCGGACGGGTTCGGATACGCCTTCGCAGACGGGGGACACCGGAAGATCGCGCAGGTGGGCGGGTGCAGGATCGGGGCGGACGCCGACTTCGTCGCCAACTGCACCGTGGACCGCGGCTCCATCGGGCACACCGTGATGGGCGACGGGTGCAGCATCGGCAACCTGGTGCAGATCGGGCACAACGTCCGCCTGGGGGACTCCGTCGCCATCGACTTCCTCGTCGGTGTGGCGGGGAGCGCCACGCTGGGGAGCAAGGTGTCGGTCGGGGGGCAGGGGGCGGTCGTGGGGCACGTCACCGTCGGCGATGGAGTCAAGGTGGCCCGGTGGGGTGGGATCAGCCACGACGTCCCGGCGGGAGCGTCGATGTCGGGGATTCCCGCGCGCCCGCGGCGGGAGACGCGCCGCGCCGATGCGCTGCTGTTCCGCCTTCCACGGCTGCTGAAGCGGCTGAATGCGCTGGAGCGCGCCGTCCTCGGAGGGACGTCCCAGGGCGAGGGTTGACGCGCCGGCGCGCCGCCGGATGGACCCGGGATCACGACAGACCGCGCCTCCCGCTGCACCGGGGGCGCTTTCGATTGAAGGCAGGAGCATGCCGGAGCTTTCCGTCGCAGAGATTTCCAGCCGCGTGGGCGGCGAGGTGCATGGCGACCCGGAGCGGCTGATCCGCGGTGTCGCCCCGCTGGAGTCCGCCGGACCGGACGAACTCTCGCTGCTCACCACGGGCCGCTACGTCCCGCGGGCGAAGACCACCCGCGCGGGGGCGGTCCTGCTCCCCCGGGACCTTCCGTGCGAGCTCCCGGAGGATGTGGTCGGGATCGTCGTTCCGGACCCGCACGTCGCCCTCGCCCGGATCCTCTCCGTGCTCTACCCGGAACGCCGCGAGCCCCCGGGGATCCATCCCACCGCTCTGGTGGCCGCGGATGCGGAGCTCGGGGTGGGGGTACGGATCGAGGCGTACGCCGTGATCGGCGACGGGGTCCGGATCGGCAACGGGGTCCGGATCGGCGCGCATGCGGTGCTGGGCGACCGCTGCAGGGTGGGTGCCGACACCGTGATCCACCCCCATGTCACGCTGTATCCCGGTGTGGAGGTGGGGGAGCGGTGCATCGTGCACAGCGGGGCGCGCCTCGGCGCCGACGGCTTCCGGTTCATCTTCATGGAGGGTGCGCACCGCAAGGTGCCCCAGGTCGGTGGGTGCCGGATCGGGAACGACGTGGAGATCGGGGCCAACACCACGATCGACCGCGGCTCCCCGGGGGACACGGTCATCGGCGACGGGAGCAAGATCGACAACCTGGTCCAGATCGGCCATAACGTACGTCTGGGGAGGCATGTCCTGGTGATCGCGCAGGTGGGGATCTCCGGGAGCACCACGGTGGGCGACGGCGCCGTGCTGGGCGGCCAGGCGGGGACGGTATCGCACGTCACTATCGGCGCGGGGGCGCGGGTGGGAGCGCGGGCGGGGGTGACCGCGGACATCCCGCCGGGGGAGACCGTCTCCGGGAACCCGGCACGGCCACACCGCGAAGCGATGCGCGCGCAGGCCGCGCTCTTCCGCCTCCCCGCACTGATGAAGCGGATCCAGGAGATCGAGAGGGTGGTGCTCCGGAAGGAGCCCTCCTCCGGGGAACAGGACAACGGACCGGAATGAGCACTTCGCGACAGAACACGATCCGGGAGGTACGCGCCATCGAGGGGACCGGATTGCACACGGGCGCTTCCACCCGGATGCGGGTGCTCCCCGCTCCGGTGAACACGGGAGTAGTCTTCCGCCGGACGGACCTTCCCGGGAGCCCGACCGTTCCCGCACACGTAGCGCACGTCGTCGACACCGATCGGGGGACCACCCTGGCGATCGGGGAGGCGCGGGTGCACACGGTGGAGCACGTACTTTCGGCGGTGGTGGCCCTGGGGATCGACAACCTGGTGGTGGAGCTGGATGCGCACGAGCCCCCGGCCGGAGACGGGAGCGCGAGGCCCTTCGCCGACCTCCTCGGTGACGCCGGAATCGAGGAGCAGGACGCCCCCGCACGTATCCTCTCGGTGGACGAGCCCTTCTCGGTGAAGGACAACGTGGCGAGCTACGTGGTCGCTCCCGCCGACGACTACCGGATCTCCACCGCCATCGAGTTCGACCACCCGCTGATCGGCCGGCAGTTCGGCTCCTTCCGTATCGCACCGGAGACGTTCGTCCGGGAGGTGGCTCCGGCGCGCACCTTCTGCCTGGCGAGCGAGGTGGAGGTGCTCCGCGACCGCGGGCTGGTACAGGGAGGGAGCACAGAGAACGCGGTGGTGCTCACGGAGACGGGCACGGTGGAGGGGACGGAGCTCCGCTTCCCGGACGAGTTCGTCCGTCACAAGACGCTGGATGTGGTGGGGGACCTGGGGCTGGTCGGGGCCCGGCTCGCGGCGCACGTGGTGGCGGAGCGGCCCGGGCACCGGGGAAATGTGGCGCTGGCGAAGGAGCTGCTGGCGCGGGCGGAGAAGAAGGCGCTCTCCCGGCCGATCCTGAGCATCGAGCAGATCACCCAGTACCTTCCGCACCGTTACCCCTTCCTCCTGGTAGACCGGGTGGTGGAGTTCGAGGAGCGGAAACGGATCGTGGGGTTGAAGAACGTGACCATCAACGAGCCGTTCTTCGTGGGGCACTTCCCCGGCCGGCCGGTGATGCCGGGGGTGCTGATCATCGAGGCCATGGCCCAGGTGGGCGGTCTCCTGGTGCTGGAGACCATGGAGAACCTTGAAGACAAGATCGTTTACTTCATGTCGCTGGACAATGTGAAGTGGCGGCGCCCGGTCACCCCGGGCGACCAGATCCGCTTCGAAGTGGAAGTGCTGCAGATCCGCGGGGCTACCTGCCGGATGAAGGGGGTGGGGACGGTGGACGGGCACGTGGTCGCCGAAGCGGAGATGATGGCCCGTGTCGTCGATCGCTGAGAGCCGCGCGATGCCTCTGCCACGCCGCGGAGTCGAGATCCATCCCACGGCCATCGTCGACGGCGCGGCGGAGCTGGGGGAGGGCGTGTCCGTCGGCCCGTACTCGATCGTCGGGCCGGAGGCGAAGATCGGCCCGGGGACGCAGGTCGGACCCCATGTACTGATCGAGGCGGATACCACCATCGGCGCGGAGTGCGTCATCTTCAAGGGCGCCGTGCTGGGAACCGCTCCACAGGACCTGAAGTACCAGGGCGAGCCGACCCGGCTGGTGGTGGGGGACCGGACCACCATCCGGGAGTACGCGACGCTGAACCGGGGCACCGCCGCGACCGGGGTAACCTCGGTGGGGAGCGACTGTCTCCTGATGTCCTACGCGCACGTGGCCCACGACTGCCACCTGGGCGACCATGTGATCCTCGCCAACGCAGTGAACATGGCGGGGCACGTGACCATCGAGGACTGGGTGATCGTCGGCGGGATGACGCCCATCCACCAGTTCGTGCGCATCGGCCAGCACGCCTTTGTCGGTGGGCAGTCGCGGATCGCCAAGGACGTCCCTCCATATGTGAAGGCTGCCGGGATCCCGCTCCAGCTCTACGGTCTCAATTCCGTGGGCCTGCAGCGGCGCGGCTTCTCCGAGGAGGTGCGGCGCGAGCTGAAGCGCGCCTACCGGCTGTTCTTCTCGTCGGGGCACAACACCACCCAGGCGCTGGCACGGGCCCGGGAGGAGCTGCGCGCGATCCCCGAGGTGGAGAGCTTCCTCGCGTTCTTCGAGCGCACCGAGCGCGGGGTGTCGGTTTGAGCGCCACGCCTCTCCCCGTCGGGGTGGTGGGGGTGGGGAG
>DATAAL010000472.1:0-4560 GCA_036260145.1 Longimicrobiaceae bacterium
AGATCGCCACCCCCACCCCCACCTCCCGGATCGGCTCCGGGTTGACGAGGCGGAGAACCGCCGCCACCAGGATGCTCCCCGCCGCCACCAGCACCAGCGCCCCCTCGAACCCGCTGGAGAAGTACTCCGCCTTGGTGTGCCCGTAGGCGTGCTCCTCGTCCTCCGGGCGCTCCGCCACCGACAGTGCGAAGAGCGCCACGATGGCCGCCAGCAGGTTCACCAGCGACTCCAGCGCGTCCGAGAGGAGCCCCACCGACCCCGTGAGCACGTACGCCCCGCCCTTGAGCCCGATGGTGGCGAGGGCCGCGAGCACGGAGATCAGCGCGTAGCGCCTCAGCGACGGCTGCTCGTTGGCGGAGTCGGGGTGCATCTCGGCGCGGCCAGAGTCGGGGAACGGGGAAGGTGACCCCCGCCTCCTCCGTTCGCAAGGAGGGTGCGCGCCGGAGGGGTCAGGCGCGCACTAGTGCCATTCCGGCAGGGAAGTTACCTTACCGGCTGCAACGCCGGGCCGGATGGGGGCCGGCGCGCGCGAACCCTGCACCCACCGACTCATGGCCGATGTCGCCCTCCTCCGCACCCCGCTGCACGGGGAGCACGTCGCGCTGAACGCGAAGCTCGTCCCCTTCGCCGGGTACGAGATGCCCGTCCAGTACCCCACCGGGATCACCGCCGAGCACCACGCCGTCCGCGGCGCCGCGGGGCTCTTCGACGTCTCCCACATGGGCGAGTTCGAGGTGCGCGGGGAGCGGGCGCTGGAGTTCGTGCAGCACGTCACCACCAACGACGTCTCGAAGCTGGAGGTGGGGCAGGCGCAGTACTCCACCCTCCTGAACCATGAGGGAAAGCTCCTGGACGACCTCCTGGTCTACCGCTACCCCGACCGCTACATGCTGGTGGTCAACGGCTCCAACAAGGACAAGGACCTCGCCTGGATCGAGCGGTTCGCGGGGGAGTTCGGGGTGGAGCTCCGCGACCGGACCGAGGAGATCGCCCTGCTGGCGCTGCAGGGCCCGAAGGCCGAGGCCATCCTCCGGCGCCTCACCGACGCCGACCTCCCCTCCATCCGCTACTACCGCTTCGCCGAGGGGACGGTGGACGGGGCCGCGGCGACCATCTCCCGCACCGGCTACACGGGGGAGGACGGCTTCGAGCTGTATGTGGACGCCGCGGATGCTCCCGCGCTCTGGCGGCGGCTCCTGGAGGCCGGCGCGGAGGACGGGCTCCTCCCCGCGGGACTGGGGTGCCGCGACTCGCTCCGGCTGGAGATGGGGTACGCGCTGTACGGGAACGACCTGGACGAGGGGCGCACCCCGCTCGACGCCGGGCTGGGGTGGGTGGTCAAGCTGGACAAGGGCGACTTCGTGGGGCGCGAGGCGCTGGTCCGCCAGAAGGAGGAGGGGATCCGGCACCGCCTGGTGGGCTTCGTCCTCCGCGAGCGCGGCTTCCCGCGCCACGGCTACCCCGTGAGCGTGGATGGGACGGTGGCGGGGGAGGTGACCAGCGGGGTGCTGAGCCCTTCGCTGGGGTACGGGATCGGGATGGCGTACATCCCCGCGGCGGCCGCGAAGCCGGGGACGGAGATCGGGATCGTGATCCGCGACCGCGCCGTCCCCGCCGAGGTGGTGCGCCCGCCGTTCTACAAGCAGGGGAGCATCCGGAGCTGAGGAGAGAGTGGCCGAGATCATCGTCATCACCACCGAGGACCTGGAGCCCGCGGTACGGCTGCGCGCCGCCTTCGATGAGGAGGGGTTCCGCGTGGAGCTGCTCACCGCGGGGGAGGGGCTCTCCGACGTCGCCGGGGAACCGACGCTCCTGGTAATCACGGGGGGGCTGCGGGAGCGCCGCGCCCGCGCGCTGATCGCCTCGGCCCACGAGCGGGGGCGGATCCCCATCGTCGGGCTCACGGAGGAGACGGAGCCCGCCAACCGGGAGGCGTGCCGGGAGATGGGGATCTCCGAGTGCTTCGCCAAGCCGATCGACGTGGACGAGGTGGTGCTGGTCTCCCGGCGGCTCATGGAGCGGGAGCGCCTCCGCGAGATCACCGGGATCGTGGGGGAGACGGAGGCCATGGAGGAGGTGCTGGAGCGCGTGGTCCAGATCGCCCCCACCGACGCCACCGTGCTGATCCAGGGGGAGAGCGGGACGGGGAAGGAGCTGGTGGCCCGGGGGATCCACGCCCTCTCCCGCCGCCGCCACCGCCCCTTCATCGCCGTGAACGTGGCCGCGCTCCCCGAGACGCTCCTGGAGTCGGAGCTGTTCGGGCACGAGAAGGGGGCGTTCACCGGAGCCACCGACCGGCGCAAGGGGCTGTTCGAGCTGGCCAACGGGGGGACCATCTTCCTGGACGAGATCGGGGAGATGCCCATGGCCACGCAGACCAAGCTCCTCCGCGTCCTGGAGGAGCGGGAGTTCCGCCGCGTCGGCGGCGAGGACCCCATCCGGGTGGACGTGCGGGCGCTGGCAGCCACCAACCGCGACCTGCGGGAGGAGGTGCTCGGCGGGGAGTTCCGCCGTGACCTGTACCACCGGCTCAACGTCCTGCGCATCGACCTCCCCCCGCTGCGGGAGCGTCGCGCGGACATCCCACGGCTGATCGAGCGCTTCATCCGGCACTTCAGCGCCACTCACGAGCGCCCCTTCCTGGGGATCGACCCGGAGGCGCTCCGTCTCCTGGTGGAGTACGACTGGCCGGGGAACGTGCGCGAGCTGCGCAACATGGTGGAGTCCATGGTGATCCTCGCGCCGGGGCGGGTCATCCGGCCGGAGGATATCCCGCCGGAGGTGCGCCACGGGACGCGGAGGCGGGGGGCGCTGGTCCCCCTGGTGGAGACGCGCAAGGCTCACGCTCCGGCGCCCGCCGCGGGCGGCAACGGGGAGGTGGCGCCGCGGGAGCTGGAGTTCATCTTCCGTACCCTGTACGACCTCAAGCTGGACATCGACGACCTGAGGCGGGAGTTCGAGGTGTACCGGGAGCGGCACCGCGACGAGCTCCAGATCCCGATGGCGGCGGGCGGGGGGTATCCGGTAGCGCCCCCGGTGATCCCGTTCGGGACGCTCGGGGGCGGACGGACGGTGGTCTCCGCCCCGGAGCCGGCCGAGCCGGAGGAGCCGCGGGGGACGGTGGTGTTCCGCCCGGGGATGACCATGCAGGACCTGGAGAGGGAGGCGATCACCGCGGCGCTGCGCGAGGCGGCCGGGAACCGGCGCAGGGCGGCGGAGATGCTGGACATCGGCGAGCGGACGCTGTACCGCAAGATCAAGGAGTACGGGATCGAGACCTGAGGGTGAACCGGAGGTTCCGCTGTCCGCGCAAGAGTATCACGTACTGACGCGCCGCGGCGACGCCCGCGCCGAGGTGGACGGCGTGCTCGCTGAGCTGAAGCGTGCGCACGGGGCCGACGTGGACTTCGGCTTCCACAAGTACCTGTTCGTCACCAAGGCCGATTCCACGGTGGTGATGGTGGAGTCCCCGCAGTCGCCGCTGGCCTGCGCCCTCCGGGGCCGTCCGGGATGGCAGGAGCCGGGGCTGCGGGGCGGAAACTGATCTCCGGTCCGGGAGGGGACCCGGGGCTCTGGCTCAGCGGACGGTCACGCTCTGGTCCAGGGCGGTCTTCGTCTCCCACCCGGTGCCGGGGTAGGTCTGCACCACCCGCAGCCTGTAGGTGCCGGGGCCCAGCCCGGAGAGGACGGCGTCGTACCGGAAGTAGCCGATCACCGCGACGCACACCGCGCCCGTGGGGGCGGTGGTCACCCGCAGCGTCAGCTCGGTCCCGTCCGCCTGTATCTCGCCGCTCAGCTTCCGGCACGGGTCCGGGGTGTCCAGCACCCCCCACACCGTGATCCTTCCCTCGCCGCCCTCGGCGCGCACCCCGGGCGTCGGCGGCGTGGGCTCGCGCAGCTCCTGGGCGGTGAACTCCAGTCGCACGTCTCCCCCGGGTGGGGTGGGCTCGGTGGCGGGACAGGCGGCCGCTCCCAGCAGAAGGGCAAACACGAGTCGCGTCATGGGTTCCTCCGTGGGTAGAGGGACCGGTTGGCTCTGGTCCCGTGTCGTGGTGTCGCCAATCTGCAAAGGATATACTCGCCGCCCGGCCGTTCGGTCCAGCCCCTTGTGGCATGGTGCATGGATGATCTCTGCCGAAGAGGTGAGGGTGGCCGGGGTGCCCTGCCGGAGTGGATGAAGAAGGCAGGGGAGGAGAAAGGCAACGGATCTGCCCGCAATAGATTGGCACATAACGTGCGGCACCCTCCGACTCGTCGATCCCTGGTGGTAAATCTCTCTCCCGGAGGATGTCATGAGCCGTTCACCTTCCTACCTGCGTCGGGGGCTCCTCGGCCTCGTGTTCGTGGGCTCCCTCGGCTTCGGAGCCACGCAGGCGCTCGCCAGCCCGGAGCAGGCGCGGTTCACGAGTTGCCCCGCGACGGGTTACGACTACGCATACCAGCATTGCGCTGCCGGCTGTCCTGGCGGACGTGGGTACTGTGACGCGTACGGCCGCTGCCAGTGCGGGCACATTCCCTGACAAGCGTGCGCGACCGCGGAACGGCCCCGCGCCTCGGAGG
>DATAAL010000473.1:0-2334 GCA_036260145.1 Longimicrobiaceae bacterium
GTGGCTACGCGGCGCTCCGCCGCGCCACCCGGAGGCAGGCCGTGAGGTCGCGGACCTCCGCGGGTCGGTTCCACACCTCCTCCGCCCCCAGCTCGCGCGCCCACTCCAGGAGCCCCGCGTCCGTCTGGCCGGTGAGGACTACCACGGGAGGCGCGCCGGTGTGCCCGGCCAGCGCCTGCAGGAGCCCCAGGCCGTCCAGGCGGGGCATCGCGATCTCGGTGATCACCAGGTCCGGCCTCAACCGCCGGGCGTACGCCACCCCCGCCACCCCGTCGGCCGCCTCGATCACCCGGAACCCCTCTCGCTCCAGCTCGGCCCGGAGCGCCCGCCTCGCCTCCCGGTCCTCGTCCACCACCAGCACCCGCGCCCCGGAGGCGCCCACGGCGCGGGCCGGCGGGGTGGGCGCGGCCCGGGGCGCAGGGGTCACCGGCACCGGAGCGGGGCCGGGGCTCTTCCCCGCCAGGAGCTGCGCCAGGAGCGTGTCCACCTCCTGCTGGTCGCCGGAGCTGGCCGGGTACGGGGCGGCGACGTTGTCGAGCAGCTCGTGCAGCGAGGTGACCCCGGCCAGTACGCGCTCCAGGCCGGACTCCCAGAGGGTGCTCATCCCACCCCTGCGCGCCAGCTCCGCCACCTCCGCGACGCTCGCCCCCCGCGCGATGGCGTGCTGCATCTCGGTGTTCACCACCAGGAGCTCCGCGACCACCATCCGCCCCCGGTACCCCGTCCCCCGGCAGGAGGGGCACCCCACCGCCCGCCGCAGCCGGTCGGTCCGCTTCCCCGAGAGGAGTACCTGCTGTTCGGGCGGGAGTTCCGCGAGCCCCATGGGCTGGCTGCACTCCCCGCACAGCCGTCGCACCAGCCGCTGCGCCACCACGCCCTTGAGCGCCCCGGAGAGCGCCCCCAGGTCCGCCCCGATGTCCGCCAGGCGGGCCACGGCGGAGGGGGCGTCGTTGGTGTGCAGCGTCGACAGGACCAGGTGTCCCGTCATGCTGGCCTTGATGGCGATCCCCGCCGTCTCCCCGTCCCGGATCTCGCCCACCAGCACCACGTCGGGGTCCTGACGCAGGATGGAGCGGAGCGCCGTGGCGAAGGTCAGTCCCGCCCGGTCGTTCACCTGCACCTGGTTGATCCCCTCGAGCCGGTACTCGATGGGGTCCTCCACCGTGACCACGTTGCTCTCGGACGACTTCACGTGCTGCAGCGCCGAGTACAGCGTGGTGGTCTTTCCGGAGCCCGTCGGACCGGTGACCAGGATCATCCCCTCCCGCAGCCCCAGGAGCCGATCGAAGCGGTGCAGCTCCGCCGCGGTGAACCCCATGCTCTCCAGCCCCATGCGGGTGACCTGCCCGTCCAGAACGCGGACCACCACCTTCTCGCCCATCCCACCCAGCGGGAGGGTGGAGATGCGGAGGTCCACGGGGCGGCCGTCGAGCTGCGTGACCGCCCGGCCGTCCTGGGGACGGATCCGGTCGGCGATGTCCAGGTTTGCCGTGACCTTGACCCGGCTCACCAGCGCCGGGGCCACGTCGGCCGGGACGCGGCCGGCATCGTAGAGCACTCCGTCCACCCGGAAGCGGACGAGCACGTCGTCTTCCCTGGGCTCCAGGTGGATGTCGCTCGCGCCGTCCCGGAGGGCGTCCTTGAGGATGCCATCGAAGATCTCGACCGGTCCGCGGCGCGGTGTCGGGTCGTGCGCCCCCCCGGCGGGAGCGGCGGGCGCATCGCCGTGCGCCCGCTGCGGCGAAGGGGTGTACGCCGGGGCCCGGTAGATGAGGTCCTGGGCCGAGACGATGGCGGAGGGGCTCGCCAGGACCAGGCGGACGGGGAAGGGCGAGTCCACCGCGATCTCACCTGCCAGCCCGGGCCGGAGCGGATTGGCCGACGCCAGCTCGAGGATGCCGCCCTGCACTCCGATGGGGACCACTCCGTGGCGGAGAGCTGCCGCGCGGGGGAGGAGCCCACGCTGCTCCTCGCCCACCCGCGAGAGGTCCGCGGCAGGAAGCCCGGTCGCCGCGCGCGCCGCCTTCAGCACGGTACGGTCCGATACCCCCACCGCCGCGAGCGCCTCCCAGGCGGTGGCAGCGGCCATGCGGGCCGCCCTCGAGGCGGCGGGGTGGCCGACCCTCCGGAACTCGTCCAGCAGCCACTGGTCGGGCCACGCGGGAGGATTCCCGGAGGGTGGAGCGGGCTGTGCGGCGGGGGTGCTCATGCGGATCGATCAGGGCTCGGGCGGCACCGGCGACAGGCCGGTAGGGGACCACCCCGGAGTATCGGCAGGAGGACGCTGGTCCGTCACACCGGAACGCGGCGGGGGTCCCCGGACCCGGTCCGGGG
>DATAAL010000474.1:0-5998 GCA_036260145.1 Longimicrobiaceae bacterium
GACGGTCGCGGGTCTCGATCCCGCTGACCGCGAGCATGAATGTGGAGAGCAGCACCGGTGCCGCCGCCACCAGGGAGATCACCGCGAATCCCGGGAAATGGAACAGGGTGAGCGCCACGAGGGGCGGTGCCAGGATCCCGCCCACCTTGCTGCACCCCGCGGAGAATCCGCTCCCCGTGCCGCGCAGTCGGGTCGGGTACACCTCGGCCGTGTAGGGCGATAGCATGGAGATGATCCCGCCGCTTCCCACCAGCAGCAGCACCATCAGCGGCAGGAGCAGCGCGGTCCCCTGGCCGGCCGAGCCGGGGTCGACGGCGGCGAACAGGAGGAGCGTCGCCCCGGTGAGCGCGGCGAAGAGCATCATCGTCTTCCGGCTGCTCCAGTAGCCGTACAGGTAGGCCACCAGCACCGTCGCCGGGACCGCGATCAACGCCGACCAGAACAGGATCCGGCTGGCGCTGCCCGCGTCGAGGCCGCGGTCGCGCAGGATGGTGGGCGTGAAGGTCAGGAACCCCCAGTTCACCAGGCTCCAGCCGAACGCGTAGATCCCCACTGTCAGCGTCCGCCCCCCGTGCGGTGGGCGGAAGAGCGAGAGGAGCCGCGAGCCACTCTCCACGGCGGGCGCCGCGGCCGGGTGCACCGCCCCGGGTGGCGCAATGGCGGTGGGACGGGTGAGCGTGACCCCGTAGCGGCTCAGCACCTTCTCGGCCTCCTCGACGCGGCCATGCTCCAGGAGGAAGCGGGGCGACTCGGGGATCCAGCGGTTGAGGACCAGGAGGAGGAGCCCGGTGGGGAGGCCGGCGAACCAGAGCACCCGCCAGGAGAAGTGCGGCTCCAGGAGCGTGGCGAGCCCGGCGGCCAGCAGGTAGCCGGCCACCGTCCCCAGGCCGCCGTGAAGCACCACCAGCCACCCCCGTTTCTTCGCGGGCATCGACTCGGTCATCAGCGCGTACACGATGGGGAGCATCCCGCCCGCCGAGGTCCCCATCACGAAGCACATGAACAGGTTCCACCGGAACGAGGGCATGAAGCCGCAGATCGAGGTGCCCACGAAGAGGAGCGAGGCCAGCAGGATGGCCGCGCGCCGGCCGATCCGGTCCGCGAGGACGCCCCAGAGAAGGGACCCTATCGTGGTGCCCGTGAGCGCGACCATCGGGAAGGCGGCGACCTGTCCGATGGTGATCCCGTACTCCGCCTTCATCCCCGGGACCACGAAGCCCAGCGTGGCCGGCTTCATGACGTCGACCACCAGCGCGACGCCGAGGACGAAGAGGAGGCCCCAGTGCTGGCGGGTGAGGCGGGCGTCGTCCATCGTCCGGAAGAACACCGCCGCCCCCGCCTGGGGGGCGGGCCGGCGCAGGCTCCCGGCGGGGATCAGCCCGAACGAGGCGAGCGCGAGCCCCAGCGCGATGAGCAGCATTCCCGCGTGCATGAGCGGTGACATCAGCATACCGGCCATCCGGAACCCCATCTCCCGGGCGCCGAAGTATTCCGGGAGGTGCGCGAGGACCCCCACCGCAACCAGGGTGATGCCCGTCCAGAACGCCCCGACATGACGGAACTCGATCCCCGTGTGATGTCGCGCCTGCTGCGGTGTACCGGCGTTCATGGTCGCATCGCCCGGAAGGGATCCAAGGGAGAGCAGCGCGTGAGCTGCCGGGGGGGAGGTGCAGGTCGTCGTTCTCGGGGGCACTTCAATCGCGACAATGTGTCCCCCTTGCTAAAGGACGTAGGCGGTGAGGTCGTCACGGTGCTTCTTCAGATAGCGCATGAACGGCGTGCTGCCGGTGCCGGTCTCCACCGGGTTTCCTGCGCCGCGCGGCGACTGCGCGTGGATGAAGAGCGACGCATACTCCAGGTGCTTCGCCTGGAAGCTGTACAGCCCCTCGATGCACGCGTTGTAGGCGGAGACCAGCGGGCCCGTGCGATCGTGCCGCTGCACGTACGCGCGGATCGAGGGGCCCCGCTCGACCCGGGCGACGAACGCCCGGTGCCCGGGCGGCATGTAGCCGCGCAGTTCGACCATGTGCTGCTGCAACGGGTCGGATGCGTAGCTGATGCCCAGGGCGGCATGGATCGAAGGGACGATCGAGCTCTGTGCGCCGCTCGAGCCCCGGAACGTCTGCGGCCGGCCACCGTATGCCGCGACCCCCTCGTACCGAAGACCCTGCGGGAGGTCCGGATTGTCCTTCCAGGCGAAGAGAAAGGGGCGGACCCGCGTGTAGAAGATGTAGGGATCGCACTGCTCACGCATGCGCAGCAGGGTCGCCAGCATCTGCGAGAGCACGTCCGCGATCGTGCTCAGACAGCGCTCCAACGCCTCGCCGTCGTCGCACGTGACCGCCTCCTGGCCCTCGACGATCGCCTGCATCGCCGGACCCGCCCGCCCCTCGATGTCGACGTGCACCAGAACGAACCACTCTTCGTCGGCACCGCCGAGGAAGTGCTCGAGGAGGGCGATGTTGCCGAGGGCGACCGGACCCTCCGCGTCGAGCCGGCGCCAGTTGCTCAGCGCCTGCGAGGCATAGGAGAGCACAGGCGGCCGGCCGAGCCGCTCCGCCACGGCATACCAGGGCACGGCAAGGTTGGCGGGCAGCCGGTCCACGGGCTCGCGATCGCCCCAGACGTATGCGTGGCCGAAGTAGGACAGGAGCAGCATCGCCCGTGCGATGTCGCCGGGGGCGGCCAGTGGAGTGGGATCGAGCTGCGGCAGGCTGCGAACGGCGCGGCGGAGCGCACCCGCGATCAGCTGCTTGTCCAGGTCGTCGGCGAGCGCCTCCCAGGGTGCGAAGGCGTCCGGCAGGCGCGTCGACGGATCCGTGGCGGGCAGGAACCCGTACCGCGGGTGGACGTCGAACGTGGCCAGCACTTCCGAACCCTGCGCAGGCAACACCGGGATGCTTTCCATACGTGCTCCAGGAATGGCGGGATACGGAACCGGACGCTCTCATCGGGCTTGCATGCCGGCGAATCCAGGGGTTCCGTCGGCCAGCAGGTCTTCGTGGCTATACCGTCTCGATCTCCATCATCCTTGACTCCTCCCCTCCCCGCCGGTCGGCCGCGAGGTACGCAGCCAGGCCCGCGACGTGAGGTGAGGTCAGCGTGGTGACGTGGTTCCCGGGACCGGGTGAGAAGACGAGGTCGGGCGCCCAGCGCCTCCATCCGCGGACCGTCTCCGCGAAGTGCTCTCGATTCGTACGCTCATCCTTGCGCGTGTCGTTCACGAGTATCAGGCGAAGCCGGTCCGGGTAGACTCCCGTGGGTGTGTAGGTGGTCCGCACGCATGTGGCGAACGTCCGGAAGGGACCCTGCAGCACCCTGTGATCCGAGCGCGCGGAGATGAGGTGATGCCGGACCATTCGCTGGTGGAGGAGCTTCAGCCGCCCGTCCTCGTCGAGCGCGTCGACCTCCGCGGACGCGATCCCGAAAGCTCCTTCCGCGGCAAGCTCCAGGACCTCGACGAACTCGAGGAACGCCTCCCCGCTGTCGAATTCACGAATCCGGACTCCGTCCTCGTCCGGCGTCTCCGTGTCGAGGATCGTGAGGGATCCGAGGGAACGTCCCGCCCTCCGTAGCCTCAGCGCCATCTCGAACACGACCCAGCCGCCGAAGGAGTGGCCCAGCAGGTGGATGGGACCGTCGGGAAATACTTCCTGGACCGCGCGGAGGTAGGATTCCGCGGCCGCCGGCACCCCGGAATGGGGAACCAGTTCATCCAGCCCCCGCGGCTGGAGTCCGTAAACCGGCCAGGTCGGATCCAGATGCCCGGCCAGCGCCGCGAAGCTGGCCACGCTCGCGCCCGCGCCCGGCACACAGAAGAGGGAGGCTGCACCGGGCTTCCCCCTCTGCAGTGTCACGAGGGGCGAGTAATGCGCATCGGGCGGCTCCTTCCGGCTTGCGGCCGCGCGACGGATCTCACGTGACAGCGCTCGGCCGAGGAACTCGACGTTGGATGCCTCCATCATGGACAGGTGTGTCCCCGGTACGGGCGTCACCCGGATCGACGTCCCGTCCAGGAGTGTCTGCCAGCCGCGCCGGGGGTCGGCGTCAGCGCCGTCCCGAGCGGAGAACAGATGCACCGGGAGCGGAATCGGCTGGGGACGATACCCACGAATGCTGCGGTCGTGGACGTGCAGCCGGTTCTCCATCTCCTGAGCCTGCGCCGCCGTGACGTGACCGGGAAGCAGGCCCTTCTCCCGGCACGTCGCGACGAACGTCTCCAGATCCGGGCCCGGTGCAACCAGCGCCCGATCCGCGGGCTCCAGGCTCCTGCTCTCTCCACCGGCCTCCATTCGGAGCAGGTGGAGCAGCAGGCCGTAGTTGTGCCTTCCGTTCCCGGCTCCATTCCCGCCGGCCGCCGGGTAGTAGCTGTCCATCATCCCGAGGAACTCGACAGCCTGGTCCTGGCCGAGGAGCTGCACGGCCATCTCGTAGGCGAGTACCCCACCGACGGACCAGCCGGCCAGGCGGTACGGACCCTCGGGCTGGATCTCGCGGACCATCCGCACCAGCCGGGTCGCCATCCCTTCGACCGTGCGAAGCGGGGGCTCCTGCGCGGAGACCGCCGGCAGGGCGTACACCGGGATCCCACTGTCGAGGTAGCGGTGCAGCACCTGGGCGTAGGCCACCGACCCCGATCCCTCGTGGACCAGGAAGAGCGGCTGCTCCGGACCGTCCGTCCGCACGGGGATCGCCCGATCGTTCCGGACCTCCCGCACCGACCCGCACACCCTGGCCGCGAGGGATTCGACGGTCGGATAGGAGAAGACGTCCGCCAGCGCCAGTCCCGCATCCAGCCCCCGACGCACCCGCCCGATGACCTGCACCGCCAGGAGCGAATGCCCGCCCAGCTCGAAGAAGTTGTCCCTGCGCCCCACCCGCTCCACCTTCAGCACCTCCGCCCAGATCGCCGCCAGCGCCGCCTCCACTTCCCCCACCGGCGCCTCGTACCCCCGCCGCGCGTACGCCTCTCCCTCGGGCGCCGGCAGCACCCGCCGGTCCACCTTCCCGTTGGGCGTCAGCGGTATCTCCTCCAGCCGCACGTACGCCGCCGGCACCATGTACTCCGGCAGCCGCTCCCCCAGGTATGTCCGCAGCACCTCCGTCTCGAGCGCCTGCGCAGCCACGTAGTAGGCCACCAGGCGCCGGTCGCCGGGCGCGTCCTCCCGCGCGAGGACCACGGCATCGCGGATGGCAGGGTGCGCCGCCAGCCGGGCCTCGACCTCCCCCGGCTCGATGCGGAAGCCCCGGATCTTCACCTGGTGGTCGATGCGCCCCAGGAACTCGAGCGTTCCGTCCGAACGCCACCTGCCCAGGTCCCCCGTCCGGTACAGCCGCGCACCCGGCTCCCGCCCGAACGGGTCCGGGACGAAGCGCTCGGCCGTCAGCTCCGGCAGGTTCAGGTACCCGCGCGCGACCTGGCCGCCTCCGATGTGGATCTCCCCCGCGACTCCCCGTGGCACGGGCTCGCCGTGGCGGTCGAGGACGTAGATACGCGTGTTGCGGACCGGCCGGCCGATGGACTGCCAGGTGGAGGAGTCGTCGGTCAGCTCGTGGTGCGTCGCGTTGACCGTCGCCTCGGTCGGACCGTACAGGTTGTGCAGCGGGGGCCGGTACCCGCCGCGCCGGAACCAGGCCGAGAGCGCAGCGGGCTCCACCGCCTCGCCGCCGATCTCCACCAGGCGGAGGCAGGCCGGGATCGCTATGTCGGGCTCGCCTGCGACCACCTGCCAGAACCGGGCGGGAAGGTCGATTACGCTGACCCGGTACGTCTCGCACATCGCCCAGAAGGCCCCCGCGCCTTCGAGCCAGGCTTCGCTCCGCAGGACCAGCGCGGCCCCCGACAGGAGTGCGCCGAAGATCTGCTCCACCGACGCATCGAAGGTGGCGGGGGCGAACTGCAGGTTGCGATCGCCCGGGCCGAGCCCCAGCCCGGCCTGCAGCGCGGCCGCCTGCTGGCAGAGGGACCGGTGCTCGATCATCACCCCCTTGGGCCGGC
>DATAAL010000475.1:0-3190 GCA_036260145.1 Longimicrobiaceae bacterium
GCTCCCGCACCCGCTCCAGCAGCTCCCCCACGCTCGGCTCTCCCGAGAGCTCCAGGCGCAGCGCCAGGGTGTTGACGAAGAAGCCGATCAGCCCCTCGATCTCCCTGCGCCCCCGGTTGGCCGTGGGCGTGCCGATCACCAGATCCTCCTGGCCCGAGAGCCGCGAGAGCACCACGGCCCAGCCGGCCAGCAGCGTCATGAACAGCGTCGTCCCCTGCCGCTGGGAGAGCGCCTTCAGCCCCGCCGTCAGCGCCTCGTCCAGTTCGACACGGACGAACGAGCCCGCGAAATCCTGCTGCGCCGGGCGCGGATGGTCGGTGGGCAGCTCCAGCAGCTCGGGCGCGCCGGAGAGCGTCCGCTTCCAGTACTCCGCCTGCTGCCGCAGCACCTCTCCCTCCATCCAGCGCCGCTGCCACACGGCGTAGTCCCCGTACTGCACCGGCAGCGCCGGCAGCGGATCGGCCTCACCCCGGCGGTACGCCCCGTACAGCTCGCTCAGCTCACGGGTGAACACCTCCATGCTCCACCCGTCGGAGACGATGTGGTGCATGGTCACCTGGAGCACATGCTCGCCCTCCCCCAGCCCGACCAGGCACCCCCGGATCAGCGGCCCCCGCTCCAGGTCGAACGGCACTCTCCCCTCCTCCGCGAGCAGGCGGCGCAGCTCCTCCTCCGTCTCCGGGTACCCGGCCAGGTCGTGCTCCGCCAGCGCAAAGCCCTGCTCTCCCTCGTCCCAGATCCGCTGCACCGGTTCCCCCCCCACCTGGGGGAAGGTGGTGCGCAGCACCTCGTGCCGCGCCACGATCCGCTCCAGCGCCCGCACCAGCGCTCCCCGGTCCAGCTCCCCCCGCAGCCGGAGGCGCCGCTGGATATGGTATGTGTTCCCCGCCCCGCCGAGCTGCTCCAGGAACCAGAGCCGCTGCTGCGCGAACGAGAGCGGCAGCGGTCCCGTCCGCCCCACCGGTTCGATCGGCGGCAGCTCCGCCCGAGCCGCCGTGGCCACCGCACGCGCATACTCCGCCAGCACGGGCAGACGGAAGACCTCCCCCAGGGGGACCTCCACTCCGATCCGCTGCCTCACTCGCGAGACTACCCGGACCGCCAGGAGGGAGTGGCCGCCCAGCTCGAAGAAGTGGTCCCACCGGCCGACGTGCTCCACCCGCAGCACCTCCGCCCAGATCTCCGCCAGCGCCTGCTCCACCTCCCCCACCGGTGCCTCGTAGCCGCGGCGCGCGTACGCGTCGCCCTCCGGCGCCGGCAGCGCCCTGCGGTCCAGCTTGCCGTTGGGCGTCAGCGGCATCTCCTCCAGCCGCACGTATGCAGCCGGCACCATGTACTCCGGCAGCCGCTCCGAGAGGTGCACCCGCAGCGCCTGCACCTCGTGCCCCTCCTCCCCCACGTAGTACGCCACCAGCCGCCGGTCGCCGGGCGTGTCCTCGCGCGCCACCACCACCGCCTCGCGGACTCCCGTGTGCTCCCGGAGCACGGCTTCGATCTCTCCCAGCTCGACCCGAAAGCCCCGCACCTTGACCTGGAAGTCGTTGCGCCCCAGGAACTCGATCCGCCCATCCGCCAGCCACCGCGCCAGGTCACCCGTCCGGTACAGCCGCGCGCCCGCCTCCTTCCCGAAGGGATCGGGTACGAACCGTGCCGCCGTCAGCTCCGTGCGGCCCAGGTACCCGCGCCCCACCCCTGCCCCCCCGATGTACAGCTCCCCCACCACACCGGCCGGTGCCAGGTCACTCCTGCCGTCCAGCACGTAGACCCGCGTGTTCGCCATCGGGCGGCCGATGGGGACGCCACCCCTCGTCTCCTCTCCCGCGCGGCTCCATCCCGTCACCGCCGTGGCGGCCTCCGAGGGCCCGTACCGGTTGTACAGCCTCGCGTTCGGCAGCCGCTCGTAGAACCGCTGCACCAGGGACGGCGGCAGCGCCTCCCCGCCGCAGGGGACCCGAACCAGCGAGGTGCAGCTCTCCACCTCCGGGTGCTCCAGGAAGATCTGCAGCATGGAGGGAACGAAGCTCGCCGTGCCGACCCCGTTCCTGCGGATCGTCTCCACCAGGTAGCCCGGGTCCCTGTGCCCTTCGGGCCGCGTCATCACCACCCGGGCCCCCACCATCAGCGGCCAGAAGAACTCGTAGGCGGAGACGTCGAAGCTGAGGGAGGCGTTCTGCAGCACGGACTCGTGCGCCTCGAGCGCCCACGCGGCCTGGATCGCGGTGATCCGGTTCACCACGTTGCGGTGCACGTTCATCACCCCCTTGGGAGCTCCCGTGGAGCCGGAGGTGTAGATCACGTACACCAGGTGCTCCGGTGTCAGGGGGCCAGGATCGGGGTCGCTCTCCAGCCGCCCCGCCCAGGAGGAGGCGTCCGTGTCGAGCGCCACGCAGGGGATTTCCATTCCGGCGAACCGCTCCGCCAGCGGCTCCTGCGTCAGCAGGACCACGGGCGCGCTGTCCTGGAGCATGGAGTGCAGCCGATCCGCCGGATACTCGGGATCCAGCGCCACGTACGCCCCTCCGGCCTTGAGGATCGCCAGCAGAGCCACCACCATCTCCACGCTGCGCTCCACGCAGATGCCCACCCGCGCGTCCGGCCCCACACCCAGCGTGTGGAGGTGGTGCGCCAGCCGGTTCGCCCGGCGGTTCAGCTCCGCGAACGTCAGCCGCTGGTCTTCATAGGCCAGCGCAACCGCGTCCGGGGTGCGCTCCACCTGGCGCTCGAAGAGCTGGTGCACGCAGGTATCCCGCGGATACGCCGCTGCGGTGGCGTTCCACGCCTCCGCCACCTGCCGCCGCTCCTCCTCCGGCAGCACGTCGATGCTCCCGACCGACCGACCGGGCGAGACCTCCAGCGCCTCCACCAGCCGCTCCAGCGCCGTGTGCATCAGGGCACACACGCGACGCGGCTCCACGGACTCTTGCACTCGCGCCACCAGCCGGAATCCATCCTCCCCCAGATCGTCCACCGCGAGCGTGAGCGGATAGTTCGAGCGCTCCTGCGCGCGTACCGTCCGGATCCCGTCCCAGGTTCGATCCGCCTGCGGGGCTCCCCCACGCCGACCGCCGTAGCGGTAGTTCAGCAGGGAGGTGAACAGCGGGGCCGGCGCCGCCACCCCGCTGCACCGCTGCGCCAGCGCCAGCGAGGCGTGCTCGTGCCGCAGCAGCTCCGCCAGCACCCCGTGCGTCTT
>DATAAL010000476.1:0-3702 GCA_036260145.1 Longimicrobiaceae bacterium
CCGTCGACGGCGTGGAGCGGAACGCCCGCGTCGCGGTAGTACGCGACCAGCGGCTCGGTGGTGGTCCGGCACCGCCTGCAGGTGTACCGGACCACCACCGAGCCGCTGGTCGCGTACTATCGCGAGTCGGGCGTTCCGCTCTACCCCGTCGATGGCGACCGGCCGATCGAGCAGGTCCAGGCCGAGATCCTGGAGCTGCTCGGCAACGACGCTTCCGCGCGCCCGTAACCCCTGCCGGGGTTGCGGGATCGCGCCGGCGAGGCTACATTTCAAGGCTTCAGTTCAACACGACGGGGAGGCGACGATGAAGGTCCGCGCGAGTGTGAAGCCGATCTGTGAGCACTGCAAGGTGATCCGGCGGCGCGGCGTTGTCCGCATCATCTGCAAGAAGAACCCGCGCCACAAGCAGCGGCAGGGTTAAACCACGGATCCGGCACATCAGGAGAGGCACGATGGCACGCATTGCCGGGGTTGATCTTCCGCGTGAGAAGCGGGTCGAGATTGGCCTGACTTACATCTACGGGATCGGCCGCGCCACGGCGCAGAAGATCCTGGACGAGGCGGGGGTGAACCCGGATACGCGGGTCCATGCCCTTACCGACGAGGAGGTGAACCGCCTCCGCCGCATCATCGACACCCGGCTCCGGGTGGAGGGCGCTCTCCGTTCGGAGGTCGCCCGTAACATCAAGCGGCTGATGGACATCGGCTCGTATCGTGGGCTGCGCCATCGGCGGGGTCTCCCTGTCCGCGGGCAACGCACCCACACCAACGCCCGGACCAAGAAGGGTCCGCGCCGTGCCATCGCCGGGAAGAAGAAGCCGGGCAAGAAGTAATCGCCGGCATTGGGTCGGGCGCGACGCCCGACGATCATCCCGCCGATGGTCGGCGCGGGGAGAGGTACCGGATTCGCGGTAGGCCGCGAGACACAACAGGAAAGAGCGAATGGCCAAGCCAAAGCAGGGTACGCGCACCAAGACCAAGCGCCACGTCGAGAGCGAGGGGGTCGCGCACGTCAAGGCGACCTTCAACAACACCATCGTCACCATCACCGACATGGCGGGGAACTCCGTCGTGTGGGGGAGCGCCGGGAAGGCGGGGTTCAAGGGCTCCAAGAAGTCCACTCCGTTCGCCGCCACCGTTGCGGCGGAGCAGGCCGCCAAGGAGGCGCTCAACCTCGGTGTGCGCCGGGTGCACGTGTACGTCCAGGGGCCGGGGTCCGGGCGTGAGTCCGCGATCCAGGCTCTGGCGGCCGCGGGGCTCCAGATCCGCTCGATCCGCGATGTGACGCCGATCCCGCACAACGGCTGCCGGCCTCCCAAGAAGCGCCGCGTCTGAGCGCGGTGCTGCGGAGATAGGGTTTATCGGTGCGCGCACGGCGTGCAACACAACAGGGAACAGCCTGCACGCGGGTTGTTCCCTGTCCCCACAAGGGTGTGGCGTAAACCTCCGGGACCGTCGGGGGGAAGAAGCCGAGAAGAGATCCTAAAGTCGAAGGAGAAAACGGTTCATGGCCCGTTACACTGGACCAGTCTGCAAGCTCTGCCGCCGCGAAGGGCAGAAGCTTTTCCTGAAGGGGACCAAGTGCTTCACCGAGAAGTGCCCGGTCGAGCGCCGTCCGTACGCCCCCGGGCAGCACGGGCAGGCGACCGCTCGGCGCCGCAAGGCTTCCGAGTACGCGCACCAGCTCCGTGAGAAGCAGAAGGTGAAGCGGATCTACGGCGTCTCCGAGAAGCCGTTCCGCAACCTGTTCGAGAAGGCCGCCCACCAGCCGGGGATCACGGGTGAGAACCTGCTGGTCGCGCTGGAGAGCCGCCTCGACAACATCGTCTACCGGATGGGCTTCGGGTCCTCCCGCAAGGAGGCCCGCCAGCTGATCCGTCACCGCCACGTCCAGGTCAACGGCCGGACGGTGGACGTCCCCAGCTTCCAGGTGGAGCCGGGCGACGAGGTGCGGATCGCCCCCAAGAGCAAGGACATCCTCCCCGTCCAGGCGTCGCTCGTGGCGAAGACCCGCCCGACAACCGTTTCCTGGCTGGCGGTGGACGAGGGGACGCGGACCGGCCGCATGGTGGGGCGTCCGACGCGCGCGGACATCCCGCTGGCTGTTCAGGAGCAGTTGATCGTCGAGCTCTACAGCAAGTAATCCAGGAGACCGGATCCGGCGGCGGGGGCCCAAGCAGCCCTCGCCGCTCGATCCGTCTTGTGCATCCCGTACAGATCCCGGAGGGATAATAGTGGAACTCGATCTTACCGGCCTCCAGATGCCGGGACTGCCGGAGCAGCCGCGACAGGGGCAGATCGTCCTTCGGCCGCTGGAGCGGGGCTTCGGTCACACGCTCGGAAACACCATGCGCCGGATCCTCCTGTCCAGCCTGCGTGGCGCGGCGGTGTGGGCCTTCCGCACGGATGGTGTGCTCCACGAGCACCAGACGATCCCAGGCGTGGTCGAGGACGTGCACCAGGTGATCCGTAACCTCAAGGCGCTCGTTCTCAAGATGGACGAGGACGTTGAGGAGGCGGTGCTCGAGCTGCGGGCGAGCCAGGCGGGTCCGGTGACCGCGCGTGCAATCCGGCAGCACGCGTCGGTACAGGTCATCAACCTGGACCACCATATTCTCGAGCTGCAGGATGATCGCGAGCTGCGGATCGAGCTGTACGTGAACAAGGGGCGTGGCTTCGTCCTCGCGGAGCACCATCCTGTTCCACGCGGGATGCCGGCAGACCTGGTCCGGATCGACGCGATCTACAACCCGGTGACCCGGGCCAACTTCGTGGTCGAGGAGACCCGCGTCGGCCAGCGGACCGACTTCGACCGGCTGGTGCTCGACGTGGAGACCAACGGCGCGGTGGATGTCCGTTCCGCCGTGCAGTACGCGGCTCGGCTCGCCATCGAGCACCTCAGCTTCCTCGCCGGCGGACGTCCCGAATGGACCGAGGCGCGGCAGTGGGGTGCCGAGACGAGCGGACCCGCTACCGCGGCCCCCGACGGACGGACTCCGGTTCCGGGACGGGTCCGTGATCTACTGAACCGGCCCATCGAGGACCTGACCGAGCTCAGCGTCCGCAGCCGGAACTCGCTCCAGAAGGAGAACATCCAGACGGTGCGGGACCTGGTGCAGCGGACCGAGGGGCAGATGCTGGCGATCGACAACTTCGGGAAGAAGTCGCTGCAGGAGATCAACGAGTTCCTCATCGGGCAGGGTCTCCGCTTCGGCATCCACTTCGACGAGGGAGACGACGGCACGCTCTGGTGGGCGACCGAGCAGACCGGCGGGGTTACTGAGGAGGGGGCCACCGGCCCGGATCAGACTGAAACCGGAACGGATACCGAGAAGGAGTAGGATACATGCGTCACGGCAACAAGGGCCGCAAGCTCGGCCGCACCGCCGAGCACCGCGAGGCGCTGCTTCGCAACCTGGCCACCAGCCTGTTCCGGCATGGCCGGATCTCCACCACCACCGAGAAGGCCAAGGAGCTCCGTCCGTTCGCGGAGCGGCTGATCACTCTCGCCAAGCGTGGTGATCTGGCGGCGAGGCGTCTCGCCGCGCGGCACATCGCGGACCGCGATGTGCTGATCCAGCTCTTCGACGCCATCGGTCCACGTTTCGCGGAGCGGCCGGGTGGTTACACCCGCATCCTCAAGACCGGGCACCGGCAGGGCGATGGTGCCGAGATGGCCCTGATCGAGCTGGTCGACCGCGG
>DATAAL010000477.1:0-3228 GCA_036260145.1 Longimicrobiaceae bacterium
GCCATCGTCCTGCTGGGCCGCAACACCGGCGAGCTGGGGGGGAGCGAGTACCTGAAGACGGTCCACGACCGGGTGGCGGGCGACGCCCCCGCGCTGGACCTGGAAGCGGAGGCCGCGCTCCACGGGGCCACGCTGGAGGCGATCCGCGCGGGGCTGGTGCGCTCCGCGCACGACTGCGCCGAGGGCGGCCTGGCGGTGGCGCTGGCGGAATCGGCCTTCGCCGATCCCGCGCGGCCTTTCGGTGTACAGGTGGATCTCGGGGACGACCTCCCCTCCCCGGCCCTCCTCTTCGGGGAGGCGCAGAGCCGGATCGTGGTAGCGTGCGCGCCGGAGAGCGTGGAGCCGCTCCTCGCCCTGGCGCGGGGGCACGGCGTTCCGGCGGTGGTGATCGGCCGGGTGGGGCCGGTGGGGGGGGAGTTCCGGATCGGCATCCGCGGCGGAGGGATCCGTGCCCCCGTCGCGGAGCTGGCCGGGATCTACTACTCCGCCATCCCGCGCCGGATGGACGGCTCCCCGGCCGACGTGGAGACGTCGCTGGAATCGGAGGTCCAGCACGCCTGACCGGGCGCGCGGACGGACTTCCCTGCACCGAAGGACCCTTCATGTGTGGAATCGTAGCGGTCTCCGGGAACACCCAGGCCGCGCAGCTCGCCTATCTCGGCCTCTACTCCCTGCAGCACCGGGGACAGGAGGCGGCGGGGATCGCGGCGTACGATTCCGCGACCGGCCAGAGCAGCCGGGTGCGCGAGGCGGGGCTGGTCTCCGACGCCCTGAGCGAGGCCGAGCTCGCCAAGCTCCCCGGCGACGTGGCGGTGGGCCACATCCGCTACTCCACCGCGGGCGGCGCGGGACTCAAGAACGCGCAGCCGATCCGTGAGCACTACCGGGGCGGGCACCTGGCGCTGGTGCACAACGGCAACCTCACCAACGCCGGCGTGCTGCGCGACCATCTACTCAACGAGGGGGCGCTCTTCCAGAGCACCATCGACAGCGAGGTCATCGTCCACCTGATCGCCCGGTCCCGCGAGGAGACGCCGGACGGGCAGATCGTGGATGCGCTGTCGCAGGTGGAGGGCGCGTACTGCCTGCTCATCACCGTCGGCGACACCCTGTACGCCGCGCGCGACCCGTACGGGTACCGTCCGCTCGTCATCGGTACGCTCCCGACGGGGGGGCTGATGGTCGCCAGCGAGACCTGCGCGCTGGACATCGTGCACGCGCGCTACGTGCGCGACGTGGAGCCCGGGGAGATGATCCGCATCCGCGGGGGCGAGATCGAGCAGGTGGTGCGCCTCCCGAAGTTCGTCGCCCAGCCGCAGCCCTGCATCTTCGAGCTGGTGTACTTCGCCCGGCCGGACACGCGGCTGTGGGGGTACACGGTGGACCGGGCGCGCCGCGCCTTCGGCCGCAGGCTGGCGGAGGAGCGGCCCGCGCCGGGGGACATCGTCATCTCCGTCCCGGACAGCGCCAACTCGGCGGCGGTGGGGTACTCGGAGCGGTCCGGGATCCCGTTCGAGCTGGGGCTGATCCGCAACCACTACGTCGGCCGCACCTTCATCACGCCGGGGCAGGTCGGGCGCGACTTCAAGGTGCGGATGAAGTTCAGCCCCGTGCGCGAGGTGCTGGAGGGGAAGCGGGTGGTGGTGGTGGACGACTCCCTGGTCCGCGGCACCACCAGCCGAGCGCTGGTGAACATGCTGCGCGAGGCGGGCGCGGCGGAGGTGCACCTGCGGCTTGCCTCCCCGCCGGTGCGCTGGCCCTGCTTCTACGGGATCGACATGCCCACGCGCGAGGAGCTGATCGCCTCGGACCGGTCGGTGGACGAGATCCGCGAGTTCCTGGGGGTGGATTCGCTCGGGTACCTGTCCGCCGGGGGGATGGTGGAGTGCGTGCAGGAGCACGGCGAGACCTACTGCACCGCCTGCTTCACCGGCGACTACCGGGCCCCGCTGGTGGACCACGAGCACGGCCTGGCGATGTCGTCGCACTGCTGAGATCCCCGCCGGCGGGCGCCGCACCGGAGACCCCTGCCCGGTGGGCGGGGGTCTTCTTCGTGGCGCCGACCCGGTTCGCTTCTTGCCCTCCGCGTCTCCGTTCCGCCGGGAATGGACGTATCCCGCCGAACGAATTCATTGCGAACGCCCGGGACGCAGGCTACCCGTATCACAGGTATCTCTTCCACCGGCGCCGTCGCAGCACGGCATCAGCCCCCAGGTCAGCGTACGGCACCATCCATCTTTCCCCCCTGGAGGTGTTGCATGGGTCCATCAACACGTGTCGGCGCCATCCACGCCCTGCGGTGCCGCGGCGGCACGCTCGCCGCGCTGGCGGGGATCGCCGCGGTGCTCTCCGCCTGTGAGCGCTCGCTGCCGAGCGCCACCGCAGGACCGCAACCGGAGGACGGGCCCCGGCACGCGACCACTGCGGCCGCTCCGAGCGTGGAGTTCTACATCCACGCGCACCAGGACGACTGGCAGCTCTTCATGGGCGACCGCGTGGCCGCCAGCCTGGGGACCGCGGACAAGGTGGTGCTGGTGTACACCACGGCGGGCGACGCGGGCGATGGGGCCCCGTACTGGCAGAGGCGCGAGGCGGCCTCGAAGGCGTCGGTGGACTCCATCCTCGCGACCGGCACCTGGGCGTGCGCCGGCCAGGCGATCCGCGGCCACCCGATCGCGCGGTGCACCAAGGGGAAGGTGGTGAGCTACTATCTGCGGCTCCCCGACGGCAACTACCTGGACGGCACCGGGTACGGGTTCGGCAGCCTCGCCCGGCTCCGCGACCAGGGCACCGCCACCGCCGCGCGCGACGGGTCCACCACCTACACCTCGTGGGCCGACTTCCACGGCACCCTCGCCGGGATCGTGGAGTTCGAGGCGGCCGGGCGGGACGCGTGGTCCATCGCGGTCCACGCGCCGGACTACGACCGCAATGTCAACCGCGACGACCACCCGGACCACTACGCCACCGCCGACGCTGCCCGGGCGGCGGTCAGCGGGCGGGACTGGAACGAGGCCTGGTACCAGGACTACGGGTCGGAGACGAGCCCGGTGAACCTGAGCACCTCGGCCCACGCGGTGAAGCACAAGGTGTTCGCGGCCTACGACCGGATCATGGCCGCGGCCGGGTACGAGTCGCTGATCGGCCGCCCGCGGTTCCAGGGGTGGCTCTGGAGGACGTACTTCCGTGCCGTTACGGTCACGCCACCGCCACCGCCGCCACCGCCCC
>DATAAL010000478.1:0-8246 GCA_036260145.1 Longimicrobiaceae bacterium
GGCGCCGCTCCCGCTCTCGTTCGCGCAGCAGCGACTCTGGCTGGTGGACCGGATGGAGCCGGGGAGCCCCGCCTACAACATGCCGTTCGCGCTGCGCCTGCGCGGCCCGCTGGACACGGCCGCGCTGCGGGCGAGCCTGGACGCGCTGGTGCGGCGCCACGAGACGCTGCGCACCACGTTCGCGGAGCAGGGCGGCGTGCCCGTGCAGGTGATCCGCCCGCCTGCGTCCGTCGCCCTGGCGGAGCTGGACCTGCGGCGCCTTCCGGAGGCGGAGAGGGAGCCGGCGGCGGAGCGGCTGGCGGAGGAGGAGGCGCTGCGGCCCTTCGACCTGGCGCGCGGCCCGCTGCTGCGAAGCACGCTCCTGCGCCTGGACGGGGACGACCACGCGCTGCTCTTCACCCTGCACCACGTCGTCAGCGACGGCTGGAGCACGGAGGTGCTGCTGCGCGAAGTCTCGGCGCTCTACGCCGCCTTCAGCGGAGGGGAGGAGCCCGCCCTCCCGGAGCTGCCGGTGCAGTACGCCGACTACGCCGTCTGGCAGCGCCGCTGGCTCGCCGGCGACGTGCTGGAGGCGCAGACCGGCTTCTGGCGCGAACGGCTCCGGGGCGCCCCCCCGCTGCTGGAGATCCCCACGGACCGTCCCCGGACGGCGGGGCAGAGCCCGCGCGCGAACCGGCACCTCTTCGACCTCTCCCCGGGGACCACCGGGGGGCTGCGGGCGCTCTCCCGGCAGGAGGGAGCGACGCTGTTCATGACCGTGCTGGCCGCCTGGCAGGCGCTGCTGGGGCGCTACGCGGGGCAGGAGGACGTGGTGGTGGGGAGCCCCGTCGCGGGGCGGACCCGGCGCGAAGTGGAGGGGCTGATCGGCTTCTTCGTCAACATGCTCGCCCTGCGGGCCGACCTGTCGGGCGACCCCACCGGGACGGAGCTGCGGGCGCGGGTGCGGGAGACGGCGCTGGGAGCGTACGACCACCAGGAGCTCCCCTTCGAGCGGCTGGTGGAGGAGCTGGGCGTGGAGCGGAGCCTCACCCACGCACCCGTCTTCCAGGCGGCGTTCGCCCTGGACCGCGCCGCTCCCGATTCGCGGCTGCGCCTGGGCGACGTCGGGATGGAGCCGTTCGGGGAGGGCGCCGCCGCCGTCAAGTTTGACCTGGAGCTAACCCTCCGGGACGCCGGCGAAGCGCTCGCGGGCGCGCTGTCCTACCGGGCGTCGCTCTTCGAGGCGGAGACGATGGCGCGCATGGCGGGGCACCTGGAGACGCTCCTGGAGGGGATGGCGGGCGGGCCGCGGCGGCGCCTGTCGGAGCTGTCGCTGCTGCGCGACGGCGAGCGGGCGCAGCTCCTGGCCGGGTCGCGGGAGGATGCCGTCGGGCACCCCGGGGTGTGCGTGCACGAGCTGTTCTCGGCGCAGGCCGCGGCCACCCCGCAGCTGCCGGCGGTCGCGGGGAGTGGCGGGGCGCTCACGTACGCGGAGCTGGAGCGCAGCGCCAACCGGCTCGCCCACCACCTGCGGCGTCGCGGCGTGGGGCCGGAGACCCGCGTGGGGATCTGCCTGGAGCCCGGCGCGGAGCTGCTGGTCGGCGTCCTGGCGATCCTCAAGGCCGGCGGCGCCTACGTGCCGCTGGACCCGGCGTACCCCGCCGAGCGGCTGGCCTACACCCTCTCCGACTCCGGCGCCTCGCTCCTCCTCACGCGCTCGGCGCTCATGGACGCGCTCCCCGCCTTCGCGGGGGAAGTCGTCCGCTTGGACGCGGACGGGGAAGCGGTCGCGCGCGAGCCGGACGGGGCACCCGGGAGCGGGGTGGACGCGCGAAACGCCGCGTACGTCGTCTACACCTCCGGCTCCACCGGGAGGCCGAAGGGAGTGGTGGTGGAGCACGCCGGCCTGGCGAACACGCTGCTCGGCACCCTGGAGGCCTTCGGGCTCCGCCCAGGCGAGGTGTTCCCGGCCACGGCGAGCTACGCCTTCGACATCTGGGCCTTCGAGGTCTTCGCGCCGCTCCTCTCGGGCGGGACGGTGCGGCTCCCGGCGCGCGAGACGGTGCGGGACGTGGAGCGCCTGGTCGGGGAGCTGGCGGACGTGGACGCGGTGCACGCGGTGCCGGCGCTGATGCGCGAGGTGGTGCACCGGGTGCAGGCCGGGCCGGGGACGCTGCCGCGGATGCGCAGGGTGTACGTGGGCGGCGACGCCGTCCCCCCCGACCTGATCGGGGAGATGCGGCGGGCCTTCCCATCCGCCGAGCTGCGGGTGCTGTACGGCCCCACGGAGGCCACCATCCTCGGCGCGGCCTCGCGGCTGCGGGCGGAGGACCAATACGCCTGGCAGGTGGTGGGACGCCCCCTCCCCGGGGCGGGGCTGTACGTGTGCGACGCCGGGGGGAGCCTCCTCCCGGCCGGCGTCCCCGGGGAGCTTCGGATCGGCGGGGCGGGGGTGGCGCGCGGCTACCTGGACCGCCCGGAGCTGACCGCCGAGAAGTTCGTCCCCGACGCGTTCGGGAGCGAGCCGGGGGCGAGGCTGTACCGCACCGGCGACCGGGTGCGCCGGCGCGCGGACGGGGAGCTGGAGTTCCTGGGCCGCACCGACGAGCAGGTCAAGGTCCGCGGCTTCCGCATCGAGCCCGGCGAGGTCGAGGCGGCCCTCCTGGCGCACGGGGCGGTCCGCGAGGCCGCCGTCGTGGTGCGCGAGGACGTCCCCGGGCAGAGGCGCCTGGTCGCCTACGTCGCGCCGGGGGCGGCGAGCGGGGTGGAGCTGTGGCCCTCCCTCGGCGAGTACTTCGTCTACGACGAGCTGATCTACCGGGGGCTCACCCACGACGACCTCCGCAACGCCCGCTACCTCCGCGCACTGGAGCGGGTGGCGCCCGGAAAGGTGGTGCTGGACGTGGGCACCGGGATGGACGCCATCCTGGCGCGCCTGGCCGTGCAGGCCGGCGCCCGCCACGTCTACGCCGTCGAGATCCTGGAGCGCTCCTGGCTGGCCGCCCGCGAGCGCATCCGCGAGCTGGGGCTGGAGGACCGCGTCACCGTGGTCCACGGCGACGCCCGCACCGTCGAGCTTCCCGAGCCGGCCGACGTGTGCGTCTCCGAGATCGTGGAGGCCATCGCAGGGGGCGAGGGCGCAGCCGTGATCCTCGACGGGGTGCGCCGGCTCCTGGCCCCCGGCGCGGTGATGATCCCCGGGCTCACGCGGACGCTCGTGGCCGCGGTGACGCTCCCGGAGGAGATCCGGCGCGAGCCCGCCTTCTCGCCGACGGCCGCGCACTACGTGCGGCGGATCTTCGAGGAGGTGGGGCACCCCTTCGACCTGCGGCTCTGCGTCAGGGGCTTCCCCGCGCGGAACCGGCTCTCCTCGGTAGGCGTCTTCGAGGAGCTGGACTTCGGCACGGGCGGCCCGGTAGCGGCGGAGTACCGGCGCGAGGAGGAGCTGGTGGTGGAGCGGACGGGGCGGCTGGACGGGCTCCTGCTCTGGCTGCGGATGGAGCTGGGCGAGGGTGGGACCCTGGACATCATGGAGGAGGAGACCGCGTGGTTCCCGGTCTACTTCCCCCTCTTCGACCCGGGGGTGGAGGTGCGTCCCGGAGACCGGCTGCGCGTGGAGTGCCGGGCGGAGCTTCCGGAGGGGGGCGTGGCCCCGGACTACTCGGCGCGCGGGGTGCTGGTGCGCGCCGGAGGAGGGGAAGAGGTCCCCTTCGGGTTCGTGTCGACCCACCACACGCCGCGCTACCGGGCGAGCCCGTTCTACCGGCGGCTCTTCGCGGACGGGGAGGTGCCGGTGCACGCGGACCTCGTGGGCTCGCTGCGCGCGCACCTGTCGGCGCGGCTCCCGGAGCACATGGTGCCGGGCGCGTTCGTGGTGCTGGACCGCCTCCCGCTGAGCGCGAACGGCAAGGTGGACCGGCAGGCGCTACCCGCTCCGGAGTGGGAGCCCGGGGGTGCGTACGTGGCGCCGCGCACGGCGACGGAGGAGGTGCTGAGCGGGATCTGGGCGGAGGTGCTCGGGACAGCGCGTGTGGGGGTGGAGAACAGCTTCGTCGACCTGGGCGGCCACTCGCTGCTGGCCACACAGGTGGTCTCCCGCGCGCGGCAGGCGTTCGGCGTGGAGGTGCCGCTGCGGGCGCTCTTCGAGGCGGCGACGGTGGCTGGCCTGGCGGAGCGCATCGAGGGGCTGCGCCGGACCGGGGAGGCCGCCGGGCCGCCGCTGGAGCGCGTCCCGCGCGAGGCGCCGCTCCCGCTCTCGTTCGCGCAGCAGCGGCTCTGGCTGGTGGACCGCCTGGAGCCGGGAAGCGCCGCCTACAACATGCCGTACGCGATCCGGCTGCGCGGCGGGCTCGACGCCGCTGCGCTGCGGGCCGCCCTGGACGAGCTGGTGCGGCGGCACGAGGCGCTGCGCACCGTCTTCGCCGAGCGCGACGGCGGTCCCGTGCAGGTGATCGGTCCGCCCGCTCCCGTCGCGCTCGCGGAGCGCGACCTGCGGGCGCTGCCGGCCGGGGCGCGCGAGGCCGAGGCGGAGCGCCTGGCCGCCGGGGAGGCGCTGCGTCCCTTCGACCTGGAGCGCGGTCCGCTGCTGCGCAGCACGCTGCTGCGCCTGAACGAGGAGGACCACGTCCTCTGCTTCACCCTCCACCACGTCGTCAGCGACGGGTGGAGCATCGAGGTGCTGGTGCGCGAGGTCTCCGCCCTCTACGCCGGCGAGCCGCTCCCCGAGCTGCCGGTGCAGTACGCCGACTACGCCGTCTGGCAGCGCGCGTGGCTGAGCGGCGGGACGCTGGAGGCGCAGCTGGCCTTTTGGCGCGAACAGCTGCGAAGCGCCCCCCCGCTGCTGGAGATCCCGGTCGACCGTCCGCGCGCCCAGGGGCAGAGCCCGCGCGCGGCGGGTCACCGGTTCGTCCTCCCGCCCGCGCTGTCGCAGGGGCTGCGGGAGCTTTCCCGTCGCGAGGGGACCACGCTCTTCATGACCGTGCTGGCGGGGTGGCAGGCGCTGCTGGGACGCTACGCGGGGCAGGAGGACGTGGTGGTGGGGAGCCCCGTCGCCGGGCGGAACCGGCGCGAGGTGGAAGGGCTGATCGGCTTCTTCGTCAACCTGCTGGTGCTGCGCGTCGACCTTTCGGGAGACCCCGCCTGGGCCGAGCTGCTGGGGCGGGTGCGGGAGACGGCCCTGGGGGCGTACGACCACCAGGAGCTCCCCTTCGAGCGCCTGGTGGAGGAAGTGGGCGTGGAGCGCAGCCTGACGCACTCGCCTCTCGTCCAGACCACCTTCGCGCTGCAGCGCACTGGCGGGCTGGGCGACGCGCTGCGGCTGGGCGACCTGGCGCTGGAGCCGTTCGGCGGAGGCGAGCGCGTCGCCCGGTTCGACCTGGACCTGGTGCTCGACGAGTCGGGAGAATCGCTGGCCGGGGAGCTCGTCTACCGCGCGGCGCTCTTCGAGCCCGCGACCATGGCGCGACTGGCCGGGCACCTGGAGACCGTGCTGGAGGCGATGGCGGCCGACCCGCGGCGGCGGCTCTCCGAGCTGTCGCTGCTGCGTGGGGCGGAGCGCGCCCGGGTGCTGGAAGCGTGGAACGACACCGCGCGGCCGGTCCTCGCCGGGCCGGGCCTGCACGACCTCTTCGCCGCACAGGCCCGCCGTACGCCCGACGCCCCGGCCCTCACCTGGCGCGGCGAGCCGGTGACGTACGCCGAGCTGGATCGCCGCTCCCGCCGGCTCGCCGGCGCCCTGCGGCGGCGCGGCGTGGGGCCGGAGACCCGGGTGGGCGTGTGCATGAGCCGCACCCCCGAGCTGGTGGCGTCGCTACTCGCCGTCCTCCGGGCCGGGGGCGCGTACGTGCCCATGGACCCCGGGTACCCCGTGGAGCGGCTGCGCTACATGCTCGCCGACTCGGGCGCGGCGCTCCTCCTGGCCGATTCCGCAGCGGCCGGGCGGCTGGGCGAGTGCGGCGTGGAGGTGCTGCGCCCCGCCGCCGCCGCGGACGACGCCGGAGAGGCGGCCGACGCCGTGGTGGAGCCGGAGAGCCTGGCGTACGTGGTCTACACCTCGGGCTCCACGGGCACGCCCAAGGGGGTGCTCGGCAAACACGGCGCGGCCGTCAACCGCTTCGCCTGGATGTGGAGCGAGTACCCGTTCGCGGCGGACGAGGTTTCCTGCCAGAAGACCTCCCTCGCCTTCGTGGACTCGGTGTGGGAGGTCTTCGGCCCGCTCCTGGCCGGCGTCCCCTCCATGCTCGTTCCCGACGAGGACGCCCGCGACCCGGAGGCGCTCGCCGGCCTCCTGGCGCGGCACGGGGTGACCCGGATCGTCCTGGTTCCCTCCCTCCTGGACGCGCTCCTGGACACCTACCCGGAGATCGGCAGGCGCTGCCCGCGCCTGCGCCTGGTGGTCACCAGCGGAGAGGCGCTCCCCCCCGAGCTGGCCCGGCGCTTCG
Source organism: Longimicrobiaceae bacterium (assembly GCA_036260145.1). GTDB lineage: Bacteria > Gemmatimonadota > Gemmatimonadetes > Longimicrobiales > Longimicrobiaceae > JAFAYN01. The sequence continues at coordinate 6,420 of DATAAL010000478.1, forward strand.
CGGAGGCGCTCCCCGGGGCGAGGCTCCTGAACCTGTACGGCTCCTCGGAGGTGGCAGCCGACAGCACCCACCACCCGGTCGGCCCGACCGTTGGTGAGCGGGTGCCGATCGGCCGGCCGATCTGGAACACGCGCGTCTACGTGGTGGACGCGGCGATGGAGCCGGCCCCCGCGGGCACCGCGGGCGAGCTGTACGTGGCGGGGAAGGGGGTGGCGCGAGGGTACATGGGGAACCCGGCCGCGACGGCGGAGCGCTTCGTCCCCGACCCGTTCAGGGGCGTCCCTGGCGAGCGGATGTACCGGACCGGGGACCGGGCGCGGTGGACGGCGGGCGGGGAGCTGGAGTACCTGGGGCGGGCGGACCAGCAGGTCAAGGTGCGGGGATTCCGCATCGAGCTGGGCGAGGTCGAGGCCGTGCTGCGCGCGCACCCGGCGGTGCGCGAGGCGGCGGTGGTCACGCGGACCGACGCCCGGGGCGACCTGCGGATCGCTGCGTACGTGGCCGCGGAGGAGGGGGAAGCCCCCTCCCCGGCGGAGCTGCGGGCCCACCTGGGGGCGCGGCTCCCGGAGCACATGGTACCGGGCGCCTTCGTGGTGCTGGACCGGCTCCCGCACACGCCCAGCGGCAAGCTGGATCGGCGGGCGCTCCCGGCGCCCGCGTGGGGAGAGGAGGGGGCGTACGTGGCGCCGCGCACGGCCACGGAGGAGGTTCTGGCGGGGATCTGGGCGGAGGTGCTCGGCGCCGAGCGGGTGGGGGTGGAGGACAACTTCTTCGAGCGCGGGGGGCACTCCCTGCTCGCGACGCAGGTGGTCTCGCGGGTGCGGCAGGCGCTGGGGGTGGAGATGCCGCTGAAGGCGCTCTTCGAGGCGCCCACGGTGGCCGCGCTCGCCGGGTGCGCGGAGGAGCTGCGGAGCGCGGGCGCCTCGCCGGCGCCGCCGGTGGAGCGGGTCTCGCGGTCGGAGCCGCTCCCGCTGTCGTTCGCGCAGCAGAGGCTCTGGGTGGTGGACCGGATCGAGCCGGGGAGCCCTGCCTACAACATGCCGGGGGCGCTGCGTCTGCGCGGCGCGCTGGACACGGCGGCGCTGCGGGCGAGCCTGGACGGGCTGGTGCGGCGGCACGAGGCGCTGCGCACCACGTTCGTGGAGCAGGGCGGCGTGCCCGTGCAGGTGATCCACCCTGCAGCGCCGGTGCCGCTCCCCGTGCTCGACCTGCGGGGTCTCCCCGGGGCGGAGCGGGAGGCGCAGGCGGACCGCCTGGCGGAGGAGGAGGCGCTGAGGCCCTTCGACCTGGCGCGCGGTCCGCTGCTGCGGAGCACGCTGCTGCGCGTGGACGAGAAGGAGCACGTGCTGCTCTTCACGCTGCACCACGTCGTCAGCGACGGGTGGAGCATGCAGGTGCTGGTGCGCGAGGTCTCCGCCCTCTACACCGCCCTCTGCCGGGGCGAGGAGCCGCGGCTGCAGGAGCTGCCGGTGCAGTACGCCGACTTTGCGGTGTGGCAGCGCGCTTGGCTCAGCGGCGAGACCCTGGACGCGCAGATCGGCTACTGGAAGCAGCGCCTCGCGGGGGCGCCGCCCCTGCTGGAGATCCCCACCGACCGGCCGCGCAGGACCGGGCAAAGTGCACTGGCAGCGAGCCGCCACTTTGTCGTCTCGCCCGAGCTGTCACGAGAGCTGCGGGCGCTCTCGCGGCGCGAGGGCGCGACGCTGTTCATGACGGTGCTGGCCGCCTGGCAGGCGCTGCTCGCCAGGCACGCGGGGCAGGAGGACGTGGTGGTGGGCACGCCCATCGCGGGGCGGACCCGGCGCGAGACCGAGGGGCTCATCGGCT